>JAFEBR010000558.1 GCA_018242565.1 Planctomycetota bacterium
TCGAAGTCAGCGAAGAGGAACTCGAGCATCTGAACATCACCCGCGCGAAGTTCCACGGGGAATGGAACTATTCCATCAAGCCAAGACGCCAGAAATTGTAAATGTTATTTTTTCGCCCTGCCTAACCGCGAATCCCCGATCCCACACTCGCCAAGCCGCGGCCCCGACAGCCGGAGGGGCTTCTGTCCTTAATTCCCGTACGGCATTGGGAAACAGCCTTTGTCGACACGTGGGAGATAGGCATCGGTGTTGTAGATGGAGCATCCGAGGACAGGGGCCGTCCCATAAAAATGACTTTCATCCGCGATCATGGGGAGAAGTGTTTGCATTTCCTCTTCGGAAGCACAATACGAGCATTCCTGCAACCAGCGTCGCCAGCGTCGATGGAGCCGGAACCTGGACTGGATCGAACGCTGTCATTGTAATCGCGTCCAGGAACACGGCGCCAGCCCCTTCTGAAAGATACTGCACTCGATCCAGCATCACTGGTGTACCGCGAAATCCCAGTGGGTCTGCCGGAGCATACAGAATTCCATCCCAATAGAAGTCCCAAGTTCTTTGAACCAGGTCCACTTCGATGCGGACTGTGTACCAGACATCGGCCTCCCAGTTTGTCACGACTTCAAACCCGCAGGTGTCACAATAATCCTCGTCGCCGTCAATCACGCGTATCGTATGGTCTGGCATGGCTTGCCAGATTGCGCCTTGATTGAGCACTGAATCTCCCGTTGTCGATAACTCCGTATAAGCAACCAATCGTGCTCCTTCTTCGAATCGCACGCTCTGCTCGACAATCAGTCGCGTCTGGGTGGGCATGGCGAGCGAGCGGTAGGGAGCACTCGTCGCGACGATCTTTAACGCCTGATCGCCTTCCCGAATCACGGAGTTTTGCACGAGGCTCGTGTCTGAATCACTTAACGCACCCCACGGAGCCAGCCAACCCGGTTCGACACCGCCCTGACCCGTCACGTTGCCGAGCGAATAAGGAGAGCCAACCGTTGGATTGCTGTTGATGCCCGACTGGTCATTGAACCCCGTTTGAGCCACCAGCACCCCCGCGTGGAGGGAAGAATTGGAAATTAACGTCAGACTGACAGGGAACCACAGCGTGGCAGCCTGTAGCAAGCGTCCGACCATTTTGAATCTGTATTTCATTGACAACCTCTGGCACATTGTGGAATTGGATTTGAAGCAGGCGAAAAAGTTGCAATCGGAGTCAGAGGGGCGATAGCGGCCAGGACCGCCCAGACGATCTAAAACCGAGAGCAGCTGAGTAGACCAGCGATTTCCAGAAAGTCAAGCGTGAATTGTCGGTACGGCACACCGCAGTCGTGGCAGAGCGGTCGATCGGACCCGGCTCTGAGAATTCACTGGGAACCACCCGCCTGCTGTTTGACTCAGGGGCAGAGCACGAAATACATACGCCGTAAAACAGAGAACTTGAACTTGGGGAAACTCGACTTTAAGCGACGCGATTGCAAAACTCCGTTGAACGTGTATCAGTGTGCACAGTAGTGCGAGTCGTACATTATTGCTCCATGGTGCAACGACCGCTGCGGCGGGGCCGCAGAGAGTAGGAGAAAAGAGAACAGGAGACAGGAATGGATCTCGTCGGAATGCCGTTTTTGAGAGGGCGACATTCTCGGCAAAGGTGTGAATCTGGAGGCGGGCCGCACACAGCCTGATCCGCCTTGGCGCCGAGAGTGCTCATCAGGCACCTGCTGAGGCCCACGACTGCGACCGGCCAAAGAGCCACGCTGGCGGAAACTCTGGAGTCGAGCAAATTCACTCCGTGCAACGCCGGATCCAGTCCCAGCGTCCTCGCCGACGGCTTCAGCCGACTATGCTCCAAGGAAATGCCCCGGCTGTGATGGCCCAGTCGAATTTGGGGGAGCGCGACAAGTCTCTGATCAATTCCTGCCACCCGTCGCATTGGACGGGCATAACGGGGCAACTCTCGGCCCCGTGCTCAACCAGGCCGGCACGCGCTGCTGCGACAAGGGATTTCTGCCCATGTCACTGGGGGATGATCTGCAGTTGCTCGATAGAACCGGCCGGCAATTGGCCCGCGGCAAGAAAGGCCGGATCCCGGCGACCATCGCGCCGCTTCTGCAGCGTCTGCAACTCGATCGCCAGGGCGGGTGTGATCTGGGGCAGCATTTTGACCGGCGGTTCTTTGTGGTGGCCGGAGTGCCCGCAACAATAGACGACACGACCAGTCGGTTGAATCAGCACAGTTATCACATTCCGTCTGCCTGCACGTGTACCGGAAGTTTCTCGATGAGGAGCCGTTCCAAGTCCGTCAGTAATTGTTCGTGTTGAATTGCGTCAGCCGGCGCAAGTGCTGAGTCGTCGCGATTGCACCCGGCGGCAATCATGATCGTGGTTCATTAAATCGCGGCGCGACGGGTGATTTTGTGAGCAGGCACGTGGGCGACGCTCTCAACTTGGGTGCGGATTGCGCAGACTGCCATCCGGTGTCAGTGACAATTGTGAATACGCAATCATTCGCAATGTTGTCGAATCCGCGAATTGCCGTTCCGTCGGGAGCGGAACATCACGAAGACTGTCACTTCGGCGATTGCGAACCGAAGTGCCGGCGACTGATGGACCGAACTCGCCGGAATACGGAGAGAAGGATCGGGCCGCTCTGAGCAACCCACCAGTAGAGACCGAGCGGAGCCAACTGCGCGACAACGAGAACCCCGAAACCAACGGAGACTTCTCGAAATGAATAGTCCCTGCTGACGGCTGTTGCGGTACCCGTGACCACGAGGCACTGAATTATGAGGAAAGCAACGCTGATAGGAATCTGGGCGAGGATTGGCAATCCATGACGCCGGGCGATCCACTCAGCAAGCGAGGTGCATGGAAAATAGATCGTAAAACTGACGGCGGTGCCCGCCACGAGGATGACAAACAATCCGATCGGATACGATGCCGGGCTACCGATCCCGGCTCCAGCGAATGCAGCCCAAAGCAACAGCGAGAAGTACGTGATGGTCCAGAGAACACAAGCGACGCCAACGGTCCCCATCACCGCAAAAATGTGCCGCGCGGCGAAACCGCCGATCCACCCCGATTTCTGAATTGCTTGATTGCAGTTCATGGGACTTTGCGGGTCATGAGTTGACGGAGTGGGTGTCATCATGTCATGTAGAATAGGACTCACTGACACGCCCCCCATTCTATCAGGTCCTGGGAGTCCGCCAACTCCGAATCGTCCAGATGCATGTATCGCTGGTGCGTAGAGATGGTTGAGTGCCCCAGCATCCGCCGGGGGTCTGCGATCCCTTTTTCCTTGTAAATATTCGTTCCTCACTCATGGCGATTTGCCTGTGGCGAATAGAGCAGAAGAGCGGAGGAAGTTGAAAGAAGTAGATCCTGGGGGGCGATTGCCGCGATTTGCCGAAGGATATGGTTGGCTGGTGGTGATGGCGAACCCGTATATCCAGATCCTCATCGCTGGACCAGTGACTCATATTGGGGTTCTAACGTTGGTTTCCGGCGTTTACCCTGATTTTATTGATGGCCGCACAATCGCTGCTGTCTGGTTGTTTGGAGCGCCCCTGATGACTCGATTTCACTTACTGATGCTGGTGCTGCTGGGTGTGATCGTTGGCGGTTGCCATGATTCCGTACCAGATGCCGCGACAGTGGACTCCACGACGCTCGATTCTACACAGGGCCTTGCCGTGGTGTGCGAAGTTCATCAGGTTCAAATGGCAAAAAAGAAGGTGCCCGTTCTCCGGGGAATGACGACGATGCATCCGGCCGGTCCCAGTTACTATCCGGCCAGAACCCAATTGTTTCCGCACGCCGATGAAATGGCAGATGGCAACACCTGTGTGGGACCACAAAAGTTCGCTCTGATTGTTCGCTGCCCCCAGTGCGCGCAAGCTCGCCAGAAATGAGAGACGAAGAATCGTGTTCAAGCCCAAACAGAGGCAGATGCCGAGTGAACCGCTGGCCGCGAGCGGACTCTACGCACTATTAAACCCTCGCTGCAGACTTATGACCACGTGGGTAATCTTGTTCCACTGAATTCGGGCTTTTTTGTCGAGACAGCCTTCCCATTGAATGCGATCGGCAACGGGCGGAA
>JAFEBR010000055.1 GCA_018242565.1 Planctomycetota bacterium
GGGCGTTGGATCGACGGAGCGATCCACGACTTTGAAAAATTGGAATTCTTTGGCAGAACGTGGGAAAAACGAGGGATTCTCAGATCGGCGGTCAGGCCGGGGAACAGACCCCGTTACACAACCAGCTTCCCCCCCCGTACGGGTGCCTTTCGTGTGGTTCGTTTATTTCGTGGTTTGAAACCGTTTCGGTAAGGACGCGGTCCTCTGCCACGGGACAAAAGACGGGTGTTGGCAGGGGGGGCGGGTTGGTGGTTGTGGTCGCCGGGGGTGAACGGGCGTTGGATCGACGGAGCGATCCACGACTTTGAAAAATTGGAATTCTTTGGCAGAACGTGGGAAAAACGAGGGATTCTCAGATCGGCGGTCAGGCCGGGGACCACGCCCCGTTACACAACCAACATCCCCCCCCGTCCGGGTGCTTTTCCTGCGGTTCGTGTATTTCGTGGTTTGAAACCGTTTCGGTAAGAGCCCGAACCCCGGCCTGTGAACGCTGATTGAATTGCAGTAACATTGGGACTCCGTCACTGTCCCAATTGGAAGCGAAATCATCGAAGTGCCGCACCGTTACCTGCTCGGCGCCGGGAGTGGGTTAGCGGTTCTCGTCGTCGCCGCTGGTTTATTCTTCCGGTTCGGGGCACCGCCTGCCGTGCCGTCTGGCCCGCCACCTGCCATGGACCGTGCGCCTCTCCCCAACCTCCCCCTCGAAAAGCCAACCGGTGGCTACGTGGGCTCGGCGGCTTGCCAGAGTTGCCACCCGAACCAACACGGCAGTTGGCATGAATCCTACCACCGCACGATGACCCAGGTCGCCACAGAAGAAAGCGTCGTTGGCGACTTCAACAATGTCCGCCTCTCAGGCAAGGATCTGGATGTCCGCCTGTTCAAGGAGGATGGACGGTTCAAGGTGGAAATGAGCCTGAACCATTCGCCGACGACACGCGTCTACACCGTGGTCATGACGACCGGCTCCCATATTCGGCAAGCATACTGGCTGGCCGATCCGCCCGACCGGGAGCTCATGTTACTGCCTTACATGTATCTGCGGGCCGAACAACGCTGGATTCCACGCCCGTCCGGATACATCACCAAAAATGGGCAGGCTGACAGCTCTGAGCTGGCCGCGTTCCGGAGCGAGAAAGGGAGGTGGTCGCAAGTTTGCATCAGGTGCCACACCACGCACGGACAGGCGAACCCGATCGATCAATCCCTGGCGACGCCGCGCGTCGCGGAGTTGGGCATCTCCTGTGAGGCCTGTCATGGTCCCGGTGCAGCGCACATCGAGGCGACGCGCCGCCCTGACGCGGGACAAGAGGCCCTGACCAGCATCGTCAACCCGGCCAAGCTGCCGCACGACCGCTCGGCCCAGGTGTGCGGACAATGTCATACCGTATTTCTCCCCCGCTCCGAAGCCGCGGGTGGCTACTGGCAAATGAACGGCAACACGTTTCGTCCGGGTGACGACTTGCTGGCCGACCGGATCTTTTATGTCGTACGCGGCCGTCTCGATCTTATGCCCGACCGCCCCGCCCACATCCCCGATCCTGTCGAGACGGGGAGTTTCTGGTCCGATGGGATGATCCGCGTCACCGGTCGCGAGTTCAGCGGGTTGATCGAGACCCCGTGTTATCAACGCGGGAGCATGTCGTGCCTGTCCTGCCATGAAATGCACCAGGACAATGGCGATCCACGCCCCCCGGCGGAGTGGGCCGCCGGCCAGCTCAAGCCGGGCATGGACGGCAATCTCGCCTGCGTGCAATGCCATAAGGAATTCGACGACGCTGCCGTGGTGGCTCAGCACTCGCACCACAAGGCCGATTCCTCGGGAAGTCGTTGTTACAACTGCCACATGCCGCATACGACCTACGGGCTGTTGAAAGCGACCCGCAGCCACATGGTCCATTCGCCGCGAGTTGCGGATAGCCTGCAGACCGGCCGACCCAATGCCTGCAACCTGTGCCATCTGGATCAGACGCTGGCCTGGACGGCTGAAAAACTGGCGCTCTGGTACCAACAGCCCCTGCCGAAGCTGCCGGCGGATGAGGCGAATATTGCCGCGTCGGTGCTCTGGGCGCTCCGCGGCGACGCCGGTCAGCGAGCGTTGACTGCCTGGAGTTTCGGCTGGGCCGATGCACACCAGGCGTCCGGGAACAACTGGCAGGCGCCGTTTCTGGGGCAGCTCCTGGACGATCGTTACAATGCCGTGCGGTTCATCGCCCATCGGTCGTTGCGGCGTTTACCCGGATTTGGCGACTTTGACTACGATTTCGTGGGCGCGCCGGCGATACGCTCCGCCGCTGTGGTGAACGCGCGAAAAGTGTGGCAGCAATCCCAGGACGGCCAGAAGCGGCCTTTCGCCCCCCAGACCCTCATCGACCCGACCGGCCACATCCGGGAGGCCGATTTCCAGCGGCTGTTGCGACGACGCGACGATCGCCCCATTGAATTCGCGGAATGAAATGATTCGGAACCAGCGGCTGTTTCGGTCCCGTGTTCAACACCGACGACGATCCACAGTTCGCAAGTGAAGCCAGAGTTCCGAACCTGTCATCGAGGTCATCCATGCTCGCACGGATTGCCAGCGTTCTGGGCGAACGCGGCGACTTCGCGCGTTTCCAGCGTCAAGGGATGATTCCATGAAAGACGGTCCGTCGCGGGCGAATCGGCATGGGTGACTTCCCCGGGGGGGGCGTGTATACTCGCCAGTCCGCCGGTTTTCGGCGCAGGCTCTCCCAATTTCCTCGTTGAAAGTCTGTTCGGCAGTATGTCTGTACCTACGATTGCACCTGGAAAAACCCGGATTGGCTGGATTGGCACGGGGGTCATGGGGGTCAGCATGGCAGGACACCTGATGTCCGCCGGTTTTGCCACCACGGTCTACAATCGCCGTAAGGAAAAAGCCGAGGCCCTGCTGGCCAAAGGGGCCCAGTGGGGGGCCACACCGAAAGCCGTCGCCGAGGCGTCGGATGTCGTGTTTTCCATCGTCGGTTTTCCCAGCGACGTGCGGGAAGTCATGCTGGGGGCCGAGGGAGCGCTGGCCGGCTCGAAACCGGGGAACATTCTGGTCGACATGACGACGAGCGAGCCTTCGCTGGCCGTCGAAATCCACAAAGCGGCCCAGGCCCGCGGGGTCCACAGCATCGACGCGCCGGTTTCTGGCGGAGATATCGGTGCCCGCGAAGCCCGGCTGTCGATCATGATCGGTGGTGACAAAGCCATCTCCGAAGCACTGACACCCTGCTGGAACGCGATGGGCAAAACCATCGTCCATCAAGGGGGACCAGGGGCCGGGCAGCACACCAAAATGGCCAATCAGATTCTGATTGCCACCAACATGATTGGTGTCTGCGAAGCCCTGCTTTACGGCTACAAAGCCGGGCTCGATCTGCCCACCCTGTTGCAGTCGGTCGGCCCCGGCGCGGCAGGAAGCTGGTCGCTGTCGAACCTGGGTCCGCGGATCATGAACAACAACTTCGATCCCGGCTTTTTCGTAGAACACTTTATCAAGGATATGGGCATTGCCCACGACGAAGCCAAACGAATGGGGCTGAGTCTGCCGGGGCTGGCCCTGTCGCATCAATTGTATCTGGCGGTCAAAGCTCAAGGGCACGGGCGCGACGGAACTCACGCACTGCAACTGGCTCTGGCCAAACTGGCTGGCATAGACTGGAGAAATCGGAACGCTCATGGCAACTAAGGGTGAACAATTCGCAGGGCTGACGGTGGCCCTGGTGACGCCGTTTCGTGATCAGGCGGTGGATGAAGCCGCTTTGCGGAAGATGGTCGACTGGCATGTCGCCCAGGGGACCGACTGTGTCAGCCCCGTGGGCACGACAGGCGAATGCCCCACGCTGTCGCACGACGAGCACGAACGGGTCATCGCGGTCGTCTGTGAGCAGGCCGCCGGTCGGGTGAAAGTTGTGGCGGGCACGGGGTCGAACAGCACGCGCGAAGCGGTGCGGCTGACCAAATTCGCTCAGAAAGTCGGGGCCGATGGCGCCCTGATGGTCGCCCCCTACTACAACAAACCGACCCAGGAAGGTTTCTACCAGCATTACAAAGCAGTCACCGAAGAGTGCGACCTGCCGATCATGCTGTACAATATCCCTGGGCGCACGGCGAAGAACATGGAGCCGGAAACGATCGCCCGCATTGGCGAACTCCCCTCGGTCGTCGCCATCAAGGAATCGACGGGGTCGATGGATCAGGCGTCACAGATCGCCGCGTTGAGCAAATTGACCATTCTGTCGGGGGACGACAGCCTGACCTTGCCTTTACTGGCTCTGGGAGGCCGGGGAGTCGTGTCGGTCGTGGGGAACATCGTGCCGCGCGACGTCAAAGCCATGATCTCGGCGTTCGAGGCGGGAAACATCGCCGAAGCACAGAAGTGGCATTTCAAACTCTTCCCGCTGTGCCGTGACCTGTTGGGACTCTCGACCAATCCGATTCCCATCAAGGGCGCCATGAAGGTGCTGGGACGCGACACGGGTGAAGTGCGGCTGCCGATGACCTCGTTGAGTGCCGCGGAAGAGCAGAAGCTCATCGGAACCTTGCGGACTTACGGATTGCTCTGATTGGCAGGGGTAGCGGGTATCGAAGATTTGTTCGCGCGTCGTCTTGTTCGAGCGTCTTAGAGGAGTTGCACCGTGGTATTCGGACTGTTCGGGGGTAAGGGCCGCAATGAACCGGAAGAGGAAGAAGACGACGTCGAACCAGTCAGTTTTCTGGGTCCTCTCAACGGTCAGGAAGTCAACCTGAAGGCGAACGGCCGGCTGGTGGAAGCCGGCTTGTTGCGAGCCAAAGACCTGATCACCGACGCCATGGAACGACGGGCCGATTCGGTCCGCATCGATCCCAAAGGAGCGCAATCGGTCGTCACGATCTTCGTGGATGGCATGCCATATCCGGGTGGCAAGCTGGGAAAAACCGAAGCCAACGCCATTACCCAGATGTTGAAGCTGCTGTCGGGCCTGGACATCAAAGAACGCAAGACCGTGCAGGTCGGCGGGATCAAGGCCGAGTTCGACGAGAAGAAGTACACGCTGGGCATCAAGTCGATTCCCGTCGCCGAAGGCGAACGCCTGCTGGTGCGGATTAACGACAACAAGGCGAAGCTCGAAACTCCCAGCGATCTGGGCATGGGGGAACCCATGCGGTTGAAGCTGCGCGAGTTGTGTCAGGATCCGGGGGTTGTGCTGGTCTGCGGTCCCCCCAACTCGGGGTTGTCGACCTCGTTCTTCGGGGTGGTCCGCAATATCGACGCCTACATCTACACGATTTACACCATCTGCGATCTGGAAGGTCGCTCGATGATTCAAACGACCGCGATGGATCGCGAGCCGGGTGAAACACTTGATCTGTCGATTACGAAAGCCGCCCGCCGCGAAGCGAACGTGCTCGTGTGCGAACCACTCAAGACCAGCGAAGTCGCCAAGACCATGCTGGCCCGGCACGAATCGATCAACATGCTGGCCGAGATGTCGGCCAAAGACACCGCCTCGGCTCTGCTGCAGCTCCTGGAATGGGTGGGAGACCCGGCTCTCGTGGCGGCCGGCCTGAAGGGCATTCTGACACAAAAGCTGGTCCGCACGCTCTGTTCGGAATGCAAGCTGGCCTACAAGCCCAAGGCGGAATTCCTGAAAAAACTGGGACTGCCCGTCGACACGCCGATGCTGTATCGCAAGCCACCTGAACCCGCGGAAGGGAGCCAGGAAGAAGAGTGCGAGAAGTGCGGAGGCATGGGGTATTACGGACGCACGATGATGTTCGAACTCCTGGAAATCAGCGAAGGCATGAAACAGACGATCCAGTCGAAACCCGATGCCAACGCGATCCGTGCCCAGATGCGAAAAGACAAGATGGTGACATTGCAACAGGACGGCCTGCGACTGGTCGCCGAAGGGCGGACATCGCTCGAAGAATTGCAGCGCGTCTTTAAGCCCGCCTAAGCCCGCCTAAGCCCGAGGTGCCCAGGCCGGCAGCGGCGGAATATGTGGGTGGCTTTTATCCCGCGCAGGTCGGAACGGTCCGTGGCGGGAATTGGCTTTGACTTCAGCGGAAACCCCGGCGGGCGGTGTTCGGCATATACGGTGCCGAGTCTGGTGGTGTCGGCCGGGCCGCGACGACCGCCCCGTCGCAGCGGGCCGTGGTCCGAATGGAATCCGTGGCAGCACCACTCGAACAGCCTGAAACGAAGCGCGCGAGGCGTCTGCAATCGGGAACAGTTGTCATGCAGAAATCCAGCAGCACACTTGGCACGCGCGCGGCCTGGATCAGTCCCGCCATGGTCGCTGTGTGTGCGTGGGTGGCAGTCGTGCTGGCACTCGACCCGGCTGGAGATCATCCGCAGGCCTGGTCAGGCCCGGGACTGACGGTCGATGAATCGTTCAATGTGGCCCAGGGAGTCAATTTCGCGGATCGGCTGTTTGCGCTCGACCTGGCGGGTTTTCGAGACTTCGACCGGCGACTGCCCGACCATCCCCCGCTGGGCCGTCTCTGGATCGGCCTGTGCCACGAATTCGCCTATCTCATCTGGCCCCCGGCAGATCGCTCGGTGCCGTATTCCATCACCTGTGCCCGGACCGCCTCGGCGACCGCTTTCGGCCTGCTGGTCTGGCTGGTGGGATGGTATGCCAGTCGTTGGTATGGCACGTGTGGAGGCCTCGCCGCCGGAGTGGCGACAGCGATCATGCCACGGACCTTCGGCCACGCCCATCTGGCCGCGCTGGAAACGATGGTCAACCTGACGACGGTGGGCACCATTCTGTACCTGGCCAATCGATGGGGAGACAGTACGCGAGATCCGTTCGCACCTCGTCGGCCTGAACAACATCCACACCTGTTGAACCGCTGGCCCTGGCTGACGGCGGCCGGTCTGGGTGGCTTCCTGTTCGGGCTGGCTCTCTTGACCAAGGTCCAGGCGGTCTTGCTGCCGATTCCCGTAGCCATCTGGATGCTGTGGCACTTCCGCGTGCGGGGAGCGGTCGTCACGACGATCTGGGGTCTGGTCGGCCTGGCCGTGTTTTTCGCCTGCTGGCCATATCTCTGGGACGCGCCGCTCGAACACTTTCGACACTACCTCGGCCGCACGACCGACCGGGCCGTGCTGTACGTCTGGTACTTTGGGGAGTCGATCGCCGATCGCGATGTCCCCTGGCATTACCCGTGGCTCATGTTTCTGGTAACCGTTCCCGCCGGTTTGCATCTGCTGGGAGCCTGGGGTCTGGCGGGACCGCACGGCCGGGCGTGGGGGCAGCGACGTGAACAACTGCTCCTGGCCTGCGGACTCTTTCCACTGGTTGTGTTCAGCGTGCCAGGGGTCGCTGTCTACGATGGCGAACGGCTCTTCAGTTTTGTGTTCCCGCTGTGGGCCGTGCTGATCGGACGCGGAGCGGCCGGCTTCCACAATTGGTTGGCCGCACGCCGACCGCCCCACCTGGCGACGCTGGTCCTGAGTCTGTTTCTGGCAGTGCAGGCGTATCCGCTCTGGGCGCTGGCGCCGGCCTGGCTGAGTTACTACAACCTGGGAACCGGTGGTTTGCCGGGAGCCACCCAGTGGGGGTTAGAAACTTCATACTGGGGCGATGGCCTGACGCGCCCGCTGCTCGACGAAACAGCCAGCCGAGTCGCCCCGGGCGGAACGGTCGCTGTGCTGCCCACGCTGCACGCGGCGCAGTGGGAAGAACTTCGGCGTCAATGTCCGTCGCTGAACGAACGGCAGATTCGACTGGCTCCCTGGGGCACCCCGGCAGCCGCCGAAGCCGAGTATGTGTTGCTGTTCGTCCGACCGGAATACCTGCCACCGGAAGTGCTTGAGATGTTGCATACCAAAACGCCGGTCGCCGCCTTGCGCCGCCAGGGAGTCGTCCTCGCGGCATTGTTCGAACGGTAGCAGACACGCCGTGAGCGCGGGCCACAGCAGCCAGACTCAGGCGGACTCAAGCACCATTACGACTGCGGTACCCCGATCTGCGCGCGCAACCAGGCTGCCAGAGTATTCGCACTCCATTGACTTGCCTTCTCAGCCACAATTTCGCGGGTGAGGCTGCCATCCGGTCGTTGGATCATCACGACCGGAAAGTACGACCGGTTTTTCGTGTCGCGAACACTGTCGACAGTCACAGACGCGACATCGGACCAGGGCACCGTCAGCGGTTCCCGACGCGGACCGCTGACAGGCAGCGTCAGCGTTTCGTTGAACCGGCTGATCACCAGGTCACGCATCGATTCGTCGAACCGGCGGGCCGTCCAGATCCCGGCCATCGCCGCGCCACACAGGACGGCCACCCAACCGCCGAGGGCCACAGGCAGCGACGGATCCATATGGGTGGGAAATCCAATCAGGAAAATCGCAGCGAACGATCCGAAGGCGATGACCAGACCGGCGGCATGCACCGGAGACCAACCAGCCACTGCCAGTCGCTGCTCGCATCCGTCGTCTCGCAGTTTGTATCCACCCGTCGCGGGATGCCGTACCCGCATCCAGAGACCAGCCCACAGTCCGAGCATGACCATGTTGAAGGGGGTCATGAACATCGTCAGAAACACATCGTTCCCCTCGATTCCCGGATGGAGCACAGCCGCCGCCGGGTCTTGGGGATCGTAGAACACGTCGACTGTTTGCCCGGGAACGAGGGTCTGCACCAGCGAATCGGCGAACGCCTTCGAGTTCCTTTGCAAACCCTGACGATAGGTCGTCCCTTCATACGAAATGCCCGCCACATCGTACGAGTATTTGAGGTCGACGTAATACGAGGTCCCCTTGCCGTGGCGCACTCGCATTTCGCATTTTTGAATGAGACCGGGAACTCGCGGGAACGAGAGTGCCCGGAGCTGACGCACCGCTCCATACCCGGCCGTCACGTCGAATGCCAGCGTCAGGCCCGACCAGAACAGCGCCACGAAAGCCAGGCTCAGATTGGTCCGGAACTCATTTCCGCTGGATATGCTGGGCATTTCGTCTCCCTTGGCCGGGCTGGGCCGAACCGCACCGTGGGCCTGGAAACCCGATCATATCAGTCGCGACCTGGAATCCAAGACGATGAAAGCCGGTTAAACCTCGTCCCCCTCGACGGTTCCAGAGGCGGAGACTGTCAGCGGCACAATTTCGCGGGTTTAGCCCGTGTGGTTCACCCGCCCCCGTTGACAACGACTTCCGCCGTCAATACTGTCACTGGGTATTTTATCCCCACTTTCCGCCCAAATCCTCCAGTATGTCTCCGTTGACCCATTTTGACGAATCGGGCGCAAGCCGGATGGTGGATGTCGGGTCGAAACCGGTGACAGCACGGATGGCCCGGGCATCGGGAAAGATCACGATGGCCCCGGACACGATGCGGACGATACTCGACCGCAAGTTGAGTAAAGGGGATGTCGTTGAAGTGGCCCGGCTGGCGGGAATCATGGCGGCGAAAAAGACCCCCGAATTGATTCCCTTGTGTCACAGCCTGGGATTGGACAGCGTCGCCGTCGACATTCGGCCGCTGGATGAAACGACCCTGGTCATCGAAGCCACTGTGCAGGTGCAGGCGAGAACCGGGGTCGAAATGGAAGCGCTGACGGCGGTTTCTGTCGCAGCGTTGACGGTCTACGACATGTGTAAGTCGATCGACCGCGGCATGATCATTGGACCGATCTGCCTGCTCGAAAAGTCGGGTGGGCGCAGCGGGCATTTTCACCGCGGTACGGCTTAAGGAGCGTTCGACGGGCTGAATCATGAAGCACGATGAAATCACAGGCAATACAGGTTCGGCCGCACTGCTGGCTCGGGTGCAGGCACTGATCGGCGACGAGTTACGCGACGTCGAACAGATCTTCGCGGAAGAGATCTCGAGTCGGCATCCGTTCATTCGCGAAGTCCTGAATCACATGGCCGGCTACCGGGGCAAACGGTTGCGGCCCATGCTGCTGCTGCTCTCGGCCCAGGCCTGCGGCACCATCGAGCGGCAGCATCTGGTCCTCGCCGCTGTGGTGGAGATGATTCACACGGCGACCCTCGTGCATGACGATGTCCTCGACGAAGCCAGCACCCGGCGACATGTGGCCACGATCAATTCCCGCTGGACGAACGAAACGAGCGTCTTGCTGGGAGACTATCTGTTCACGCACGCCTTCCATCTGGCGAGTAGTTTCGGAGATGCGTTTGCGTGCCGCTCGATTGGCCGGGCCACCAACATTGTCTGCGAAGGAGAAATGGCTCAGGTCGCCGACCGGGGCAATTTGTTGCTGACCGAAGAACAGTATTTCGAAATCATCGAAGCCAAGACCGCCGAGCTGTGCGCGATATCGTGTTCGCTGGGGGGGCATTATGCCAATGCCTCGCCCGCTCTGTGCGACGCGCTCGATGGCTTCGGCCGGTCGCTGGGAATCGCCTTCCAGATTGCCGACGATCTGCTTGATGTGCTGGGGAGCGAACAGAAGACAGGCAAATCGCTGGGCACCGACCTGCAGAAGCAGAAGTTGACGTTGCCTTTGATTCATCTGCTGGCGACCTCGCCGGCCCGACGGGCCGCTGAGATCCGCGAACTTTTGGCACACCCCGATGAGGGGACTCGGGAAGCCCTGTTGCCGATTCTGAAATCGTCTGGGGCCCTGCAGTACGCACGGGCCCGCGCCGACGAATTCACCGTGGCGGCCCGGCAGCACCTGGCGGCACTGCCCGAGAGTCCCGCGCGGCAGTTGCTGGAAGACATGGCCGATTTTGTGACCGTGCGGTCCGCCTGAATCGGCCGGGATGCTGGGTCGTCCGGTTGCTGCACGTGGGACCCCGAATTTTTCGGGTGGACAGAGACTGGGCGGGCCGGTCAAAAAGCGGTCGGAGCGAACCTGTAAGCCGGGTTCTGTCGTGAGCGACCATTTCTCTAGGACGGCAGTTGCCTGCCGCCTCCAGCAACCTACCCGGAAGTGGTGGCGGACCGGACCGATCCGCGCCGGAGAGATCTCCGGCTCCTTCCTGTTTGGTCTTGCTCCCAGTGGGGTTTACCCTGCCAAAGCGGTCACCCGCTTCGCGGTGCGCTCTTACCGCACCTTTTCACCCTTACCGCAACGCGGTCGGCCGACTTGCGTCGGACACGTCCAGGTCACGGCGGTTTGTTTTCTGTGGCACTGTCCCGATCCTCGCGGATGGTGGGCGTTACCCACCACTGCGTCCTGTGGAGCCCGGACTTTCCTCGATCGGCATGACGCCGACCGCGATCGCTCAGTTCGCTCCGACCGTCGTCGATTGTACGCCGTCAAATCCCGCGCAGTCCAGACAGGCATTTCGGACGGTCCACGAGCCGACCCGCCAAGTTGCGTCCAACGAATCCTAATTGACGGTCGTAGGAAATGGCGGTACGATTTTTCGCGGGCTTCTATTCCAGCAATTGGCTTCTCTAGACAGGCACACTATCGGGATGTTTGGCGAACTTGTTCCTACAGGGGGTGGAGACCCGGTCCCACTGCTGCAAAAGAAGCTGATCATCGGCCGCCGCGACAGTTGCGACATCGCTTTACGATTCCCCAATGTCTCCAGCCGGCACTGCGAACTGGAACTGGTCTCGGGGTACTGGAAGGTGCGTGACCTGGGCAGCAGTAACGGGACCAAGGTCAATGGCGAGCGCGTGCGCGAGAAATGGATCTTGCCAGGCGATGAACTCGCCGTGGCCAAGCATCGCTTTCGTATCGAATACGATGTTGCCTCTGGAACTCCCCCGCCCCCCGCACTGCAAGACGACGAGCAGGTCGACATGGGAGTGAGCCTGATGGAGAAAGCCGGGCTGGTAAAACGCCGTGTCGAACGTCCGCCGACTCCGCCCGCCAGTCGCCCGCGCGACATGAACGGCAAGCCCCCCACCCCGCAGTCCGACGAAGATCGGGCACTCACCTGGCTCAACGATGACGAAGACCTCGACTGAAGCGATGCGTCAGATTGCAGAAACTGGATGACGAAGAAAAAAAAAATCCGTGTCCCCCTGCGGAAGAATCGGCAGACCACGCCGAGACAGCGGGGCAAGTTCTCGCAACAGGTTGACGTTCACGAACACTCGGATGATCACCAGTCGCGCGAACGAATCTCGCGGAAAGGTTCGATCACCCGTTACCGCACAATCGTCTCGTCGGCCGAGACGGCCCCCGGCCAACAACCGGTCCGCGATGTCGATACCACCGGTTGCCTCATCGGCCGCGTCCTCAGCCCGCATGGCGGCACGTGTGTTGTCGAAGCGGAAGACGGCACGATCTACCAGTGTGCCGTCCGACGGCTGCTGAAATCGCTAGCGACGTCAGAGCGGGGTTCCATCGCCGCGGGAGACCGCGTCCTGTTTCGCCCCGACGGCATCGGGCAAGGCCTGGTCGAACGCGTCGAGCCACGACACGGCGTGCTGACCCGCATGATCCGCCGCCAGAAACATGTGTTGGCCGCGAATGTCGATCAGGTGTTGATCGTGGCCTCGGCCGCCGAGCCCAATCTGAAGCCCAGCCTGATCGACCGCTACCTGATCAGTGCCAACGTGGGGGATATCAAACCGATCATCTGCATCAACAAGGCCGACCTGGTCGACCTGGTGGAATTGCAGCCGCTGATTGGTACCTACGCACAACTGGGATACGAGATCGTAGCCACAAGCACCCGCACGGGTCTGGGCATCTCGCGATTGAAGCACCTGTTGCAGGGCCGGGAAACGGCGCTGGCCGGTCAAAGCGGCGTGGGCAAGACGTCGCTGATCAATTCCTTCGAACCCAGTCTCAACCTGAAAACGCTGGCCGTCACGGTCGAAACCGGCAAGGGTAAACACACAACAACCGCCGCACGACTGTTGAAACTGTCGTTCGGCGGTTGGGTGGTCGATACGCCGGGGATCCGGCAGATGGAATTGTGGGATGTGAATCCCGTCGAGGTCGAACGCTTCTTTCTGGAGTTTCAGCCTTATCTCAAGGACTGCCGATTTCCAAATTGCTCTCACATTCACGAGAGCCGGTGCGGTGTCAAACGGGCTGTCGTCCGCGGTTTGATTTCCATTCTACGGTACGACAGCTATTGCCGGATCCGCACCGGCGACGCGGATGAGTGAACTACTCTTCGACGGCAAACGAGCGAGGTGCGTCTGCGAACTCCGCACGGCTTTCGGCGGTCGCAAACAGGTACAACCGACCTCGATACCAGGCTGCGTGGTCGATCGTGCCTTCCACGTTCTTCTCGCCAGCCGCGGCTTTCACCAGGTCGATACCGCAGGCCGCAGGCACATAGCGGGAGGGGTTCTCTTCGAACGCCTTCTTCGCTTCCGCGGACGACAGGCAGAAGATCCGACCTTGATAGACAGCGGTAATCTTCGGATCGGCATCTGACAACTTACGGCTGTCACGCAGGACGACCGGGCAGGCCCCCTTCAAAGCGGTGAACGCTTTGGGAGCAGGCTCTTTCGCCGGGGCTTCAGCTTTGACCTGCGTCGCGTGACCGGCGGCAGCCGAACCCGGTTTCGACTTGGCACCGAAGCTGGGCAGCGTCGACAGATCGTCGTCGTCTTCGGCGGGAGCCAGTCCGTTGGCCGATTTGGCCGGAGCGGGCTTGGCCGCGGGACGACTTACGTCATCCATATCGTCGTCATCATCGTCCTCGTCTTCATCATCATCGTCGGCCGCGGGTTTGGCCTGCGGACGACTGGCAGACTGCAATTCTTCTTCGTTCGGCGAAATCTTGCGTCCACTGTAAGGCGAAGTCGGAGTCGCTTCGGCAGTCTCGGTTTCCGCGGCGGCGGCGGGAGTCTGTTCGGCGACTTTCGTTTCGTCACCGTCCATGTCGAGTGAATCGTCCTCATCGTCGGCCGTTTCATCGAGCAGTGCCGCGGCATCATTCTGCGGACGTGTCAATTTCACGGATTCAGGAACGACGTTGTGCAATTCGCGGTTCGTGGCCGAGGGAGCGAGCGGAGCCGGTTCCTTCAGCGCGGGTTGACCAGCCGTCGGACGTCCCGCCTGAGCGGCAGCGATGGGCTGAGGAGCCGAGAGCGCGTTCGGTGCCAGAGTTCGCGGCGCGGCGGTCGCAGCCGCCGAATTGGCGGTCGCCGAAGAACGGGGCAGCGACGGTTTGGTAAACCGATAGGCCGGGCTCTTCTGGGCCGCCGGCGGAGTTGCTTCCGCAACCGGTGCCGGTTTCCGTTTGCCACGGCCGACATGGAACGTGCGTTCGAACCAGTTCGGCTTGGAGGCCTTGGTCGGCGGCGTGGCGGTCGCCACGGCGGGGGCGTCGTTCAAACCGGCCGTCTGCTTGGTTTGTTTGGAAGGCAAATCACCGTCGGTGTGGGGCGCTTCATCCAGCGTCATGCTGGGAAAGTCACGGTTGTTCTTGCGAGCCAGTCGCTGCAGTTCGCGCTGCACCGCCGAGTCATCGGTACCCGAAACTTGAACCACTCCCGTGGACCGGGACGCCGAAGAGAATCCCTGGGCCTGCAGAACTTTCGCACATTCAGAGGTCTGACCAGCCGCGGGCAGCCCCTCTTCGGCCCGTAACCGCGGAAGCTGGCTGCTGAACAGGCCAGTTGCCGCGGTGACCAGACATGCCTTTACTGCCATCTGCCAAGACAATTTCTTCACGTTCGTTCCCCCCTCCGGACGGCTTGATTTGCACAGCCGCTTTAATCAGGATGTCTTAACGCCCATACGGTTATCTGTATCGGGTGTTAACGTTCCGGTTTTTGACGGCTGTAGCAGTTTTGCCGGGGAATTCGCCAGCAAATTGGCTTTGTTCCTCACAATCGGTAAACACACACCAGGCTCACCAGACTGCGCAAACCACCAAACCATTCTCCTTTGTCGCGCGACAACGGGTGCCAAGTCCATGAATTCCAATCCCCAACCCCCCACTGAGACGACCGGTTCACAAGCGGTTTCCTCGAACGGAAGTCATTTTGTGCGACGTCTGTTCCGCTGGCTCTCAATGACATTGCTCTTGGGATCGTTGCTCATCAATTTCGCATTGCTGGCGCTGTACTCGGCGTTGCTGTCCCCGTCTCACAGTCCGATCGAGTCGCATCACTCGGGACCGCGGGGGGCTAGCGACAAGTTGGCGATCATTCGTGTTAACGGCGTGATCATGCCTCCGTTCAGCGATCGGGTCATCAAGGCCGTCAAACGCGCCGTGGAAGACAAGCACGTGCATGGTGTGTTGCTGGCCGTCGACAGCCCCGGTGGGACCGTGACCGACAGCCATCAGATTTACCACGAGTTGAAGAAACTCTCGGCGAAGAAGCCCGTGGTCGTGTCCATGAGCAGCATGGCGGCGTCCGGGGGCTACTTCATCGCGATGGGTGCCGGCACCAAAGGCAAGATCTTTGCGGAACCGACTACCTGGACCGGTTCGATCGGTGTGATCATTCCGCACTACGAGGTCTCGGAGGCCGCGACGCGCTTCGGAATCAAAGCAGCGCCGCTGAAGACCGGTGAATTCAAGGACTCACTCAGCCCGTTTCGAGAACTGACGGAACGTGACAAACAAGTCTGGGATAACATCCTCAACCAGGCGTTTGATCTGTTCCTGGAGGTGATCGACGAGAATCGCGACACGCTCGACGCGGCACAGACTCGCGCCCTGGCAACCGGTCAGATTTACACCGCGAAGGATGCACAGAAACTGGGAATGGTCGATGACATCGGGTTCCTCGAAGACGCGCTCGAAGAGCTGAAGAAGGTCACCGGACAGCACGAGGCCCAGGTGATCAAATACGAGTTTCCGGCCGACAGCCTGTTTGACGCCGTGCTGGGTTCGGCCCGAGCCCAGGATCCCAATGCCCAGTGGCGTGCCGCACTCGAACTGGCCACGCCCCGGGCCATGTATTACTTCTCGTCGGGACTTCCCGCGCTGCGCTACGAATAAGCCACGCCGACGAGACCTGCCTCAACCCACATCGTTCTGAATTTGATGCTGGTTGAGTTTGTTGTAGAGCGTTTTCAAAGCGATTCCCAGTTCATTGGCCGTGCGGGGCTTGTCGCCGCTGTTGCGCTCGAGCGTTTCGAGAATGACTTCCATTTCGATTTCGCGCAACGTCTTGGGACGTTCGACCTCGCCGGGTTCACCCGCGATACGCAACTTGCGCGGTTTCTGGGTGATGCTCGTGGGCAGGTCTTCCACCTGCAGGGCATGACCATCAGACATGATCACAGCATGTTCCAGCGCGTTGGCCAGTTCGCGAACGTTGCCATTCCAATCGTGCTGCTTCAGCACGGCGACCACGGCTTCCGGCAGAAAGCCATCGGGAAGCTGTGACCGTCGCAGATGGCGGGCGATCAGTGTCCGAGCCAGGTCAGGAATATCTTCGCGCCGCTCTCGCAAGGCGGGCAGCGGCACCTCAAATGTGTTCACTCGGAAGAACAGATCTTCACGGAAGCTGCCTTCTGCGACCATGTCTTTCAAATTGCGGTTCGTTGCGCAGATGACTCGAATGTTGACGTGGAACGATTCGTTCTCGCCTACCCGGCGGACTTCTCCCGATTCCAGGACCCGCAGCAGTTTCACCTGCATGCCCTTATCGAGTTCACCCAGTTCGTCGAGGAACAGTGTGCCACCATTCGCGACTTCAATGAGACCTTTGCGTGTCGCGTCGGCACCCGTAAAGGCTCCTTTACGGTGGCCAAACAATTCACTTTCGACAAGGTTTTCGGGAAGTGCGCCACAATTGACGGCGACAAAGGGCATCTGGGCCCGCCGGCTTAATTCGTGAATTCTGCGCGCGACCAGTTCTTTTCCCGTCCCAGTTTCGCCGAGGATCAGGACGTTGGAGTCCGTCGGCGCAATGCGCTCAATCAGCCGTTTGACCCGCTGCATGGCCGGCGTGTCGCCGACGATTTCCGGGCTGCCTTCGACGGCCTTGAGGCGCGTTTCCAAAGCGAGTGCCTTGTTCTTCAGATTTCGCTTGTCGGCGACGCGCTGCAAAACGCTGTTGATCAGGGCCAGCTTTGTGGGCTTGGTCAGAAAATCATAGACGCCGCGGCGTAAGGCCTGGATAGCATCTTCGATATTGCCATGGCCCGTGCTGATGATGATTTCGGTCTCAGGGGAAACGGTCTGCAAGTGGCTGACCACGTCCCAACCGGAAATTCCAGGCATCCGCAGGTCAATGATCGCGGCGTCAAAGGTGTTCTTCTCGATCGCCGCCAATGCTGTCTGCCCGTTTTCACAGATACAGACCTCATGGCCCATCCGCGGCAGTTCGATGCGCATCACATCTCGAATTGGCGCCTCGTCGTCCACGAACAAGACGCGCAATTTATTCTGTGCAGACTGGATCAACCACAACCTCCTTGTTGTCCGCCGGGGACTTCGTATCCCCCCCCGCTCTTTCCGCATGCCATCGCTTCCAGGTCTGGCGCTGCGGCAAGGGGCGGGATGTTATCAAGAGGCCTGATTTTGGTGAACAGCGAAATTCCCGAGAATTCTGCGGTGTCGGCGGGAAATTTCGCTGGCGAAGGATGGGAACACAATCCCATTCACCGGGCGATTGAGACAGACTCGGGGCCTCGCCAGAGACGGTTTTCGCGTGAACCGCCCAGAGAGCGATCAACCGTCGCCTCGGTCAATCTGACTGAGTTGCGGAAGCCGTGTTTCAGTCCGGCTCACGCCGGGGTCGTTTCCAGATATTGGCCTTGGGCTTCGCTTGTTTGAGGCGTGCCAGACCGTCATCGCTCACAGCTGTTTCCGACAGGTTGATCCACACGAGCGCCGGCAGTGTGTGTAAGTGAATCAAACCAGCGTCGGTCACGCCGGTATGGCTGAGATCCAACCATTCCAGATGAGAAAGCTCGGCCAAAAAGCCCAGCCCCTCATCGGTAATCGACGTCTGACGTAAATTCAGTGTCTCCAGTCTCTTCAATTCCCGCAGACTTCCGAGACCAGCGTCCGTGACCGGGGTATCACTGAGGTTCAGCGTTCGCAGTTCTTTCAAATGCTGCAGGTGGACAAACCCCGTCCCCGTGACGCGGGTGTTGAAGAGTTCCAATCGTCGCAAGGCCCGAAACGCACCAATGTCCTTTAACGCGGCATCTGTCACACGGGTCGAAGTCAGGTCGAGCACCTGCAGTTCTCGAAACCCTGCCAAGTGCAGCATGCCACCGCTGGTCACCTGTGTACCCGACAGATTCAGTTCGACGACGTGCGGCAAGGTGGTCAAACGGGCCAGCGCCAGGTCGTCGAACGGAATGCCTGCCAGGCTGATTTCGAGTGACGGGTTGGCAGACGTCAATTCAGGAACGACGCGGCCCCCCAGGCGTTCGATCGTCCGGACCATGGTCAGTCGCGCTGTTTGGCGTTCGTTCAACACCTTCGAGCGCGTTCTGGAAAATAACGACGACGAGTCTTCCAGAAAGTCTGAAAGAATCAGGCGACGCAGGCGGTCGAGGTCTGGCTCCAGCAAGCGAATGGCATCGTCGGCTGAAATCTCTTGTGATTTAAGATCCAGCTCGTCGAGTGACGTCATAATTCTTTTGACATCGCCCGCCCCGGCCAGTTGCAGCATTTTCTTCTGGTCTGCCGACAACGTGCCACAGATCAATTCCACGACCTGGAGCTTCTCTTTGAGCCTGGAGTTGAGAATTCCCCAGGCACCGGTCGCCGTCTGGGACGAACTCACCAGGGAATAGGTATTCACTTTCCGCTGCGCGTCGAGTCTGGGTACCGGCGCCGAAGCTTCAACCTGGACCTCGACCTCATCATCGGCAGGCTGGGCATAACCCATTCCCGGCGACAACACACTGCACGACCAGACGCCCACCCAGATCAGGCAGGTCGTACAGCAGAACCGGATTCCGGCAGTGCGACTTGGCATTCTGGAATTTTACTCCAGAGAATTGGCGAATCCTACGTCAGTTCGCCCGACTGGCCACGTTCGCCACGTTCTGTCAGCGATCGGGCTGAGCCCGGAAAGGCTCAGCCCGACACCCAACACGTCGGTTGCCGCCTGGTTCAAAGAACCTCGCAGCAAACAATTCGCAGAGGCTCAACGGTTTACTCCGCCGGCAGCCGACGCTGCTGTTTTTGCATCCGTTTCAATTCTTCCGTCAGTTTTTCCATCTGCTCACGCAGCGAATTCATATCCCGGGCGATCGTTTCGAGTCTTTTATCGAGATCGGTGCGTTCAACCTGGATCGACGGGACGGACACATTCGGGTCAACGACCCCTTTTAGCACGGGAATCTTCACAGGCTTGCCGTCGATTGTCTGCTCGATATATTCCAGCCTGGGCCGGCCGAGGACTCTCGCCCGCTTGATTTCATTCAAGTTTTCGACTTTCGCGTCTGCCGCGGCGGCGGTTTCGACGGGCCTGGCGCCCAAGACGATCTCAAAGACCTGTTCATTGCCAGAACGCCTGATTTTCACTCGCACCTTCTGTCCAGCAGACCGGGCCAGAATCTTGCGGACGAGCTCGGCAGGCGATTCCACCGGCTCATCATCGATCGCCAGAATCTGATCGTCCTTGACGATTCCAGCCTGGGCTGCCGGCGCGTCGTTCAAGGTATTGGAAACCACCGTGGACTCGGAATCGAACGCCACACCCAGCACCGCCCGCGGGATCGTCACGAGTTCCTCGCCTTTCCGGGCATCAACGAGTCGCTGGACCGCAGCAGCCGGAATGGCAAAGCCGATGTTCTGCGAGTTGCCACTGAATCCAATCACGCCAATCAACAATCCCTGTTCGTTCACCAGAGGAGCCCCCGCACTGCCCACCGCGGGAGCGGCATCAATCTGCAGCAGATCGTGCCCCTGACCATCGACATCGCGCCCGACCGCGGCAATCATGGCGCGGCTGGCGGCCCGATCTTTCGCTCCCAGGCAATAGGTCCAGGCGACGTCATCACCAATCAAGGCCGGATCGCGAGCCGGTACCAGAAAAGGCAAATCGTTCGCTTCGACTTTCAGCAGTTGCAGCCCCGATCGCAGGTCGTTGACCAGCAATTTCGCAGGCAGCTTGCGGCGGTCACTCAGCGTGACCGTCAACTGACTGCCCGGTTTAACGACGATTTTTGTCACCACCAGTCCGTCGGCTGACACCAGAGTTCCGCTGGCCAGTCCCGCCTGATCAACGGCCGCTTGGGAGCTGGCACTGGCCAGATCGGCGTAATATTTGAAGATCTCCGCTTTTTGTTCCGACTTGAGATCCTGGAGTTGACGCAATCGGTTAACCAGGACCCGGTCTACGATCGCATCGGTCAGGCCCGATCCCGGTGGCAGGGGTTTGCCCGCATCGGCGGCCGGTTCTCCAGCCGGATCGGCATGATGCCACTCGACGCAAACGGTTGCGGCCAACGCTTTGCGGATTGTCTCCCGCTGACCGGCCAGTGCTCGACTGCACGAGACGGCCATCAGCCCCAGGCTGATGGCCAACATGGCTGCCACGCAGCGTCTCAAATGACCCTGCATCCACTGTGTGTACAAATTCATACGCTCATTCTCCTGTTCCATGGAAATTGTCAAATTACGTCTTCAGAACGCTGTGTGTATTCGGGGCCGAGCAGTTGAGAAACGACCCCTTTCTCAGCCGGACTCAGCTTATCCCAATCACTTTCCGAAGTGGCCCCGGGGACGTACCAGACCGCCTGATAGCGGGTCTGACCATCCGTACCGGGTAATTCCATCAGCAAAGGGACCGGTTGTGTCAGTTCCGCCAAGGCCTGAATCAACACGGACTGAACCGATTCCCGGTGTGCACCTGGTTCGGGTTCTCTGACCGGTTCTTTGACGACCTGCGGCTTAACAACCAGCGGCCTGACAGCCATCTGTCTGGGGGGCTCGGTGTGCCACCACACAGCCCATCCCAGGCAGGCCATCAGGCCGGCGACGGTTGTTGCTGATAGAACTCCGATCACCCTTCGCTGCCGTCGCTGCCGTTGTGCCGGTTCCTGCAGATACGCCAGCGGGCGACCGGCCGGCATGACGTCCAGCAGTCGCTGGGCCTCTTCCATGAGGCTGGCAGTCAGGGGATCGAACGGATCATTTTCGGACATGTTGTTTCAACCCTTTCTCCAGTGCCCCGAGCGCCAAATGCAGTCGGGACTTCACCGTCCCCAGCGGGCACTTCAAGACCTGCGCAATATCTTCGTACGAGAGTCCCTCGGCGAATCGCAGCACGACGGTTTCGCGCTGCGCCTCGGGAAGTTTCGAAACCGCGTCCCACAGTTCGGCTTTCCATTCTGTAGCCAGAAGTCCCGCATCCGGGGCCTCGCGATTCGCCTGTTGACCTCGGTTTTCCAACCAGCCTAACCAGCGTCGGAGTATCCGCTGTGCCGATCGTCTCCGCCGTCGATGCTGATTCATCAAAATCGCGTAGAGCCAGGTTTCCACCCGACTGTGACCGCGAAACCGCGACCAGCCATCTGCCGCCTGTAACAGTGTCTCCTGAGCCAGATCGTCGGCATCCCACACGTTGCCCTGACAAAGCAGCAGCGCGGCCCGCCGAATTCGCGGGTAGATCGCGGCGATCGTGTCTTCGAAATCCTGTTCGTCCACAATAAACCGATCAGCAGTGACAGAGGCTGAACGTTAATTAGTGCCCACCGACCCCAGATCGTTCACCAGAAAACGGCCGTTTCAAAGGATTTGGGAATTTCGCCCCATTTTCACCCCAAACACCATCCGGAACAACAACCGGCAATGGCCCGTGACTCTCCCAATCCGCAGAACCGTTCAGGCACCGTTCAAAGGCTAAATCGCCAGGGGCTTTAGTTGCCCGTCGTCACTTTCCGAGCGGTCCCGGCCGTTCGAGGCGAATCGGGGAAACTGACGGATAAATAGAGACAGTTGTGATGCGATTGTTTATGATACCATGGCAAGCGCGGGGTTCGACGCCTGACGGCCACCGACCGATCCGTGCCTGTTCGCGAAATCTGATTTTCGAGGCGATCATCCCAGATCGCCCAGTCATTGGATCGGAGGGAATGATGTTGAATCGCCTGGCGACCGTTGCCCTTTCCACGTTGGCCCTGTGCAGTCTGGCAGCCTGGCTTTCGGCTGCCCAGCCTCCAGCAACCGAAAAGCCACAGCCTGCGGAAAGTAAGGCCGAAAGCAAACCTCAGGCCGGCACCGAGTCCCGACCGAAACTCGAAGTGGCCACACTCGGATCGGGTTGTTTCTGGTGCGGCGAAGCGGTGTTTGAAGAAATTCGGGGCGTGAAATTAGTGGTGTCAGGATACAGCGGCGGCGACGTCGTGAATCCCACCTATGAGCAGGTCTCGACCGGAATGACGGGCCATGCAGAAGTGATTCAGATCACCTTTGACCCGGCTGTCATTTCTTTCGACGAGATTCTCGAGATCTTCTGGAAATCACACGACCCCACCAAGCTGAACGAACAGGGTCCCGATCATGGAACCCAGTATCGCTCAGCCATTTTTTACCACAGCGAAGAACAACGCGAAGTCGCCGAAAAATCCAAACAGAAGCACACCAAAACCCCCAAGGGTACGCGGAAGATTGTGACGGAGATCACTAAGTTCTCTGCGTTCTACCCAGCGGAGGACTACCACCAGGACTTTTTCAAGAACAACCCGCGTTACAGATACTGTCAGGCGATCGTCAAACCGAAAGTCGCCAAGGTCCGTAAGGAATTCAAAGATCAGTTGAAAGACGCTCCGGAAAAAGACAAGCCGGGCAAGAAGTAGACCGCGGCCATTTCCGGATGACAGAGAGCACGTGACCTGTGATGCAGTCGAGAGTGCGCATGAGCGGAAGAGAGCCTGACTCTGTCCGGATGGCGCCCACGGTGCGGTACGTGCTCTGCCTGGTGCTGGCTGTCGTAACCGGGGCCGCCGGTTCGGCGCCGATTCGGGCCCAGCAATTCGTTCCCGGAGGTCAGAGTGCCACGACACCTCCTGCGCCCGATTTAAATGTGGGAGCCAGTCCCACGACCCGCGAACTGTCTAAACGTTTCGAGCGGGCCCTGAAACTGATCGGGGAAGAGAACTTCGCCGAAGCGTCGCGTCTCCTGCAGACGATTCTCGACAGCGACGAAGATGTTTTCATCCGGTCAGAAACCTCAGCCGAAGTCGCCGACCAGAGCCTGAAGCTCAAAGTGCACCAATTGCTGCTGACGTGGTCGAACGAGGGGCGCGAAGCGTACGAACGACAACAGGGTGCGGCGGCCCGGCGCCTGCTGGATGACGCGATCAAGACCCACGATCTCGAAGCCATCGCACTCGTGGCCCGACGGTACTTCCACACACAGGCGGGACATGAAGCCACCTACCGTTTAGCCGCCGACCATTCCGATCACGATCGGCCCCTGCAGGCGGCGATTGGCTACGACCGATTGTTATCGATTCCCGGAGGGGCCAGCCGCTTCGAACCCTACTTGTCGATCCGGTGCGCGACGAGTTGGTTGCGAACCGGTCTGCCCGACAAGGCGCGCGAAGTCCTGGCACAACTGCAGCAGCGACATCCCCAGAAAACTCTCAAGATCGGCGGGCGTACTCTCGATGTGTATGCCGACCCGGCCGCGGCCCTGACGTGGCTGGCGGCGACAACCGGCGATCCTCCGGCGGACTCGGGGAACAGTCCCCTGAACTGGACCACCGTGGGGGGCGATGCCGCTCGCAACGCTCCCAGTTCCGGCGGCAGCCCCTATCTCAATCGCGGGTGGCGCTCGAGCACGATTGAAGGCTCAACGAACCTGCATGAGCACGATGTCGCCCTGACACGGGCGTTCGACGCACAACGCCAATTGACGTCAGGCACCGAAGACGAAGTCGTGGGGCCGGTTATTTCCTCCATGCAGCCCCTGGTGGTCGGAGACCTCGTCATCGCCCGCAGCATGGGAGACATCCGGGCGTATGACCTGACGTCGGGACGGCTGGCCTGGGCAACCGGTGAAAAAGACCAGGCGCTGCATGATGTCATTCAGTCTGGGTTTGGAATTCCCACTCCCCAGGCACAACCCGTCGGCAGTTCACAACTCGCAGCGGCGATTCTGCAGCGAGGCTGGGATGATGCCAGTTTCGGGACCCTCAGCAGCGATGGCGACCTCGTGTTTGCCCTCGAAGATCTGCCGATCAATCCTCCCAACCTCGATCAGAACCCGCTGCGGTCGTTTCAGACTCATAATCGCCTGGTCGCGTACGACGCCCGGTCAGGATCTCTGGTCTGGGAAATTGGCGGTCCGTCGAGTGCTCCCGATGACCCGTTGTCCTCGTCGTTTTTTCTCGGCCCCCCACTCGTCCTTGATCGACGCCTGTTCTGCCTCGTGGAAACGGGGGGTGATGTTCGAGTTGTCGTGCTTATCCCACGGACCGGCCAGGTCGAATGGCAGCAGACGCTGACCACGCTCACACCATCAGAACTGTCGGTCGCCATTGCCCGCAGACTGTCGGGCCTGACTCCCTCGTTTTCGGGAGACATTCTCGTCTGCCCGATCGGTGCCGAACAGGTAGTCGGCCTGAGCCTGTCGCAGCGGATGCTGCTGTGGCGGTACCGATTGAAACAACCGGCCGAGCTGATCGATCCGGTCGATCCACGCCGTCGGCTGATGCGCCAACGGGGTTTGAACCCCGCTCGGATGTCCGCCAACATGTCGGGCGACCAGAATCGCTGGCTCGATTCCCAGGCGCTGATCGCCGACCTGCGGGTCATCGTCACCCCCCGCGGTGCCGATGAACTGTACTGCCTGAATCTTCTGGATGGTTCCCTGGTGTGGAAGAAACCACGCGGTGAGGGCTTGTTCGTCGCCGGGGTCCATCACGGCAAACTGCTCGTCGTCGGCCGCAATTTCGTCACGGCTCTTAAACTTGGCGACGGAGAGCCCGCCTGGCCGGAACCCGCGCGCCTGCCGCGACCAAGCGGTCGAGGATTCATGGCCGGAGAATTTCTGCACCTGCCGCTGCTCACGGCCGAGGTCGCATCGATCAACCTGCTCGATGGTCGGGTGGTCGCCCGTTCGCGATCACAGGCAGGCAACGTTCCGGGGAACCTTGCTGCCGTGCGTGGCACCGTCGTCTCACAGGGTGCCGATTTTGTCGAAGCCTACCGTCAACTGGATGCTCTCGAAGCCGAAATTGCCGATCGACTGGCGAAGAATCAAGACGATCCCCAGGCCTTGAAGCTGCGAGGTGAAATTCAGTTGCAGCGGGGCAAGTCGATCGAAGCGTATCAGGATCTCAAGCGGGCCCTCGAACTCGATCCCAATGACGCAGGCATTCGCTCGCTGCTGGTGGGCAGCCTGCTCGAAGGCATGCGTGTCGATTTCGACAAGTATCGCAAACTCGACAGCGAGATCGAATCGCTGGTGAGCACTCCCCAGGAACGCTCGACTCATCTCTGGCTGAAAATTCTCGGTTTGACACGTGCCGGAGATGGTCCGGCGGCACTGGCTGCCCTGCTCAAATTCGGTGATCCCCACATCGCCGACCAGGAATTCGAACGTATCGATGCAGAACTCTCGGTGCGTCGCGATCGCCTGGTGCGGGCTCGGGCCGCCGAGTTGTTTGCCACCGCCTCGCCACAACTTCAACAGGAAGTGCTCCGCACGATCGCTGGTCAGGTCGACACGTATCTCGGCCAGAATGATCAGGCCGCACTGCGGCGACTGTTTCGATATTTCCAACTGCCACTCGCGGGCAGTCCGCTCGACCAGTTGAACGCCAACCTGCCCCTCGATACCGACTGGCTGGCCGACGAGTTTCGTCTCGCCCCCTTAACTCGCCGTAACGATTCGGGAGTCGCCGCGGTCGCGATGGGGCGTCTCATGCAGTTGTGTCTCTCGGCCGAGCGCCCGCGCGACGCTTTGGCGGCAGCCCGTAAGCTGGCAACGCAATGGCCCGACGCGGTCAGCCTCGAAGGTAAGACCGGGCGTGACCTGGCGAACGAATGGCTGGCTCGCACCGAACTGACGCGGGAAATGGCGCTCGAATCGCCGTGGCCGAACGGACCGGTCGAAGTCGAACGACTGGAAGCCGTCGGACCGGCGGCCGAGCGGCACTTTGACCTGACGATCGTTGGCGACCGTGGTCCGTATCTGCAAGATACCCGGTTGCTGCTGAACGCCAACTGGCGCGATGTGAGTGCCCGCGACTCTCTCGGCCGGCAACTGTGGAAGTTGAATCTCGAAGCGCCTTTTCCTCAAGGCCGTCCGGATTTCAATCGTGTTTTCCCGTGTGGACACCTGCTCGTCGTGTCGGTCGGTTCTGAACTCGTGGCGCTCGATGTCCTGGGAACGGCCGATCAACCTGGACCGCGGGTCCTGTGGACTTACACCTTCCGCTCGGCTGGTGTCGCTCCCAGCATTCCCCAGCGCAACTTCGACATCAATACGCGTCGGCGGATGATCTACAACGAAATGAACGAACAGGTGGGTGCCCTCGGTCCCGTCACGGGCGACCAGGTCACACTGCTTTCCGGTCGCAAGCTCATGGCACTCGACGCCCTCACCGGCAAACCGGTCTGGACCCGCGAAGGGGTGCGACCGGGAACCGAGTTGTTTGGAGATGAGCGCTACGTCTTCGCAATTTCGGCGGATGGCGTACAGGCCAAAGTCTACGACGCCGTCGATGGCAAATTCCTGGGCGAACGCTCACTGCCCCCGGCCAGCAAACGCATCGAGACGATCGGATCGCACATGATCACCTGGAAGATCAAAGGGGGGCGTCAGGTGCTGGCACGTTTTGATCCGTGGTCGGGTACCGACCTCTGGTCGCGCGATTTCGACGACACGGCCCAGGTCACCACGGTCGCCACCGAAGAAGCCGTCGTTCTCGAAATTTCCGGGAAGCTGACCGTGGTCTCCCTCGCCGATGGCACGGTGAAGTTCAGGGCACCCACCGAACCCGAACCGAGTCTCAGGCAACTGTACGTCAGCCGTTCGCGGGACCGATACATCGTCATTGCCAACCAGCCCACCGAATCGACCGGCTGGCAACTGGCGACGCCACAGACCGTGCAGGTGCATGGCCGGGTGTATGCCTTCGATCGCACGACCGGCCGACGGGAATGGATGACAGAAATCCATCGGCAGGGGTGGGATCTCAATCAGCCTGGCGAATTACCGGTCATGACGTTTGCCAGTCAGTACACGATGCAAAGGGGCAACCTGCCCAGTTTTCAAACCATGTGGGGTCTGACCTGTCTCGACAAGCGCACCGGCAAGATCCTCTACGACAATCGCGAGCTGAACCAGAACTTGCTGTTCGTTGATTACCAGGGCGACGTCGATCTGAAACAACTCGACATCCGGTCGTTTCGTCTGGGATTACGCCTGCACTTCAAAGACGCCGCGCAGAAGGAATAGTTGACGTCCTGCGTGCCGGGCCCTTGCCGTGTGCCGTCGTCCCTCAGCCGCTCTGCCGGGCCGTCCAGACATTCATCAACCACGGATGCTGCCAGGGATTATTCCGCGGCACGACCACCGAATAGACTGACACAGCCAGCAGCAAGAGGCACACGATCTGGAACCAGCGACGATGGCCCCATTCGTCGAGCGTGGGAATCAGCGCCAGCAGCCAGAAGGGGATCAGCCAGAAGGCCCAGCGCAGGCCGCTCGTCGTGCCGCCGTAGTTGTAGCTGTACGTCTGCGTGAGGTAAAAGCCCAGCACCCACACGGTCAGGGCCAGCCCCAACCAACCCACGGTCCGCAGCGCGGGGGCCCTTTGCAGCCGCATCCAACCGACCAGTGTCAGCAGAAAAATGGGTGTCAGCGAGAAAATGCCATGGTGCCCGAACGTGCAATGAAACAGATAGACCGGACCAGAGACATCCCCCTTATCGATGCCCTGGGGATTGCTCCAGTAACTGGGCACTCCGTTTTCGACGTAACGATAAAACGTGTCATTGGGCGAAGCGAAATTCGCGTAGAACGGTTTCAGGCTCCCCGTACACAGCCAGTTCGTGACGAAAAAGAAGAGCAACGGAATCAACGCCGCCGGCACGAAGAACCTGGCCGTCTGCGACACCGACCGCCGCACCAGCAGCACAAACAGAGCCACGCCGAACAAGGCCGCCGGCAGTTCGCAACAGGCGGCGAACGCGCCCCAGAACCCGGCCAGGGCAAACAAATACCACTCGCGCCGCTCGTCGTTCACAATGCTCAGCAGTGGCACGAGCGCAAAGATCACGCTCGTCGCGGCGATCGAATGGTTGTTGAAGGTCGTCAGAAATGTCGTCAGCAACGTCCCCGTCGCTGCGGCAACGACCAGGAAAATCTTCGCAAAATCGGTTTTGGCATATCGCTCGGCGAGCAGCGCCATAAGTCCCAGAGCGATCAGCCAGGGGACCCAGTTAATGATCAACAACAGAATGTGCACCGTCTCGTGGGTCTGTGCGAGTAAATCGAGACCGGTCACCCGTTTCAGGCCCCAGTACAGACCGGCCACCAGCGTCGGCAGGAACGGAGGCTTCGATGAATAAAAGTGGTCCTGGTAGCGACCTTTATCGATCGTGTTCCAGCCCCGTTGCTGAATGATCTCATCGATTTGATAGGTCCCGCGTTCCACGAGTGACCAGACCGTACACCACCGTGAACGGTCATTGGCACTCAGCAGCGGACTGTGGACCGGATGCTTCGGCCACGGGTTGTTGCGGACCGGATGATACTGCAGAGTCGTGGTTGTGATCTGGGCAAACGCACTCGCGCCAGCCAAGCCAATCACCAGCAGGTACACGAATCGCCGAATGGTCTGCCCTTCGCCGGACGTGTTCACAGCAATTCCCGCAGATGGAAGTGGAACGGTCCCAGCTTTCCGCCGTAATTACCGGCGGTGACGCGGACCACGCCGGGAGAGGCACACGCCGCATGCAGCCCCGTTCGCATCGCCGCCCGTACGGCTTCAGGGGTCAAACCGTCCATGACGATCTCATACACAGCTTCCGCCGTCGCGGGGAGTTCTGTGTTCACCACGGCCCGCAGCGTCGGGCAGTAGGCATCGTTGGTGCTGGCCTTCAGGCCCTTATAGCGAGACCCGACTTTACTTCCCGAACGAACGATGCCCCCGGGGAATGGCAGAATCACATCGGGCAGTTTGCGGATGGCGATCGCGGCCCGTTCGGCCGCCAGCAGAGTGTGCTCCTGGCTGGCGCCGCAAATCAACAGGTTACCACCGGCGACCCCTTTGACCGTGCCGAATCGATCTTCGCAGACGAATTCGCCATCCATGACGGGAATCCGCCACAAGCGCTGCGACCCCAGTTTCTTCGAGGACTGAAACGTGTCGCCGAAAAATCGCAATTGGCCGCCGATCGAAATCTGGCGATCTTTCGCGACACCCGAAATGCCGTTGTAGCAGGCGGTGGTCGGGCAAGTCAGCACGCTCTGACCGACACGTCCCACCAGTGCCTTGGCGAGCGCGTCGCGACTGAAAGCGAAGACCAGCACGGCGATGCCCGGGCGGCCATCGGGTGTTTCTGCCGGCGGCACAGACCGTTCGATCGCCGCCTCGACGTCGCAGGCAATGACGCTGGTGGCATTGCCCGTCATCACCAGCGCGGCGATTCGCGCCCACTTGGCGGTCGCCGCGGTAATGATGAGGCGCGTCCCGGTGATCGGAAACGCCTCGGCGAAGGTGTCCACGACTTCGACACCGTTCAGATTCAAAGCCACCGGGGAGGTCTCAATACTCACAGAATTTCCTCACGCAACGTGCCATCCCATTGCACAGTGGCCGGTCCCCGCCGGGCAGGGGGGCGATCCGGGAAACAACACCGCAGACGTCTCGATCGATTCCCCAGAGGGACCCGTCAGCACGCTACTTGTTGTCGCCGGCGTCGACCTTGGCCTTTTCGTTTTGAGCCTGCGACACTTCCGGATTGGGTGTCGCATCGCCGGGTTCGAGGCCCAGGACCCACTTAATGCCACCCAGAATTGACTCGATGAAATTCTTGTTCGCCCAGGTTTCGGTGTTGTGCCCCAGGTTGGTGTAGAAAATGCGGCCTTCGCCCCAGTTTTTCACCCACGACACGGGCACGTGATACGGCTTCTTGGTGGGGCACTTGGCGATGTTCAGGCTCATCAGCACGTGCACCTTCTCGGGTTGCCAGTGCTTGTACTGGTAGATTTCATCCTTGATCTGAAATTCTTCGCCCCAGACTTTGCTGGCGGGATGCTTCGTGTCGTGTACCGAGATCGTGACCGTTTCGCCGGCGTTCCAGGGGTGACCGTTGAAGGTTCCGCCAATCATGTCCCAATACGGTTCGTATTCGCCGTAGGTGTCGGTGGATGAGTGCGTGGCGACAAACCCGTGTCCCTTCTGCTTCAACCAGGTATTCAGGAAATACTCCATGTTCGCCTTGGGAATCTCGAGGTCGGGTCCCTGGGTGTAAAAGAACACGATGTCGTAGTTCTTCAGATTCTCGGGAGTGAAATCCTTCGCGGGGTCCTGAGTGCAATCGACCGTGAACAGACCGCTCGACTGCCCGAGTTGGGTGATGGCGACTTCTGACGGTGCGAGCGTCTCTTTGTCGCGCTTCACCGGGTTGTGGGTGAAGGTCTTGGAGGTCGTGACCATCAGGATCCGGTACTTTTTGGGAGCCTGGGCACGAGCCACTTCAGCCCCTCCCTGAACCAGACCTAAACACCATACCGCCACCGCCAATCCAATCACCGACCAGCGCGACTTGATTGAATTCCACATGTCGATCGACCCCTGAATTTGATTTTCTAAAATTTCCTGATATCAGGCCATGATAGGCGGAAATCGCCCATTTCGCCACCAGCCAGAGACCCGGGCAGGGCCAGAGTCACCCAGATCCCTGTCGTACCCAATTGGCGTGGCGCGACCGCCTGCCAGCCCATCCAAAACCACGGCACATACCACCCTGGGACCATCGCATCTGCCATCGCGCGACATCGGCCCGGGGGCACGCCATTTCTCCGAAGAAGTGCCTGTGGAACACCCAGCCAAACGGCTCGCTGCCATGGGCAGACTGTTCGGAACCGATTGCCTCGACTCGGGTTCCGCAATCGGTTCAGCCAACAGGCCGGCTCGAAATCTCACTGCGGGCGGGCAGGTGCCACCGCGGCGACCTCTTACTCCGCAGTGCCAGACCACAAAGCCGCAGTGACGGAGGCCGAACCGAATTCGTCGATTCGGCCCGCCGCACTTCGCTGCCAGAGGACTAAATCCCCGGCACGGGGAAATTCTTGCAGAATTCGCGGATTTCCTGGCGAACTGTAGACAGGTTCGCTTCGTCATCCGGCTTCCGCAGGACCTGCAGTATCCACGCCCCGACGCGCTTCATCTCGGCTTCTTTCATGCCACGAGTCGTCAACGCCGGAGTACCGATGCGGATCCCACTCGGATCCAGCGGCTTGCGCTGATCGTAGGGGATCATGTTCTTATTGACGGTGATGCCAGCCTTGTCGAGTGCTTTCTCGGCGATGCTGCCGGTCAAACCGATGGCGGTCACGTCGGCCAGCATCAGGTGGTTGTCGGTGCCGCCACTGGCGAGTTGAATGCCTCCCGACAGCAGAGTTTCCGCCAGGACTTTGGCATTCGCAATGATCTGCTTCGCGTATTCCTTGAAGGCAGGCTGCATCGCTTCCTGAAAACAGACCGCCTTGGCGGCGACGACATGCATAAGCGGCCCCCCCTGCATCCCCGGAAAGACCGTCTTGTCGATCGCCTTGGCATTCGCCTCTTTGGTCAGCACGAACCCGGATCGGGGTCCGCGCAATGTCTTATGCGACGTACTGGTCACAAAATCAGCGACCGGCACCGGACTGTTATGCAAACCAGCAGCCACCAAACCGGCGTAGTGCGCCATGTCCACCATGAACAGCGCGCCAACTTCACGGGCGATTTCCGCGAACTTCGCGTGATCGATCTCTCGGGGATAGGCACTGGCGCCAGTGACAATCAGTTTGGGTTTGTGCTGTCGCGCCAGCGAAACCACCTGATCAAAGTCGATCCGATGGTCGGTCTGGCGCACGCCGTAATGCACCGCGTTGTACAACTGACCCGAGAAATTCAGGTTCATTCCATGGGTCAAGTGACCGCCGTGGGCCAGATTCAACGCCAGATAGGTGTCGCCCGGCTTCAAAACGGTCAGGTAGACGGCCATGTTGGCCTGCGAACCGGCATGAGGCTGCACATTCGCATGCTCGGCACCGAACAGTTGGCAGGCCCGGTCTCGCGCCAGCGACTCGATCACATCGACATATTCGCAACCGCCGTAATACCTGCGACCGGGGTAACCCTCGGCGTATTTGTTGGTCAGAACCGTTCCCGCTGCTTCCAGAACTGCTGGACTCGTATAGTTTTCGGAGGCGATCAGTTCGAGTCCGTCGCGCTGACGGGTCATCTCGTGCTGGAGAGCTTCCCAGATCGCCGGATCGTTCGATTTCAATGCAGACATGGACGTTTCTTGATTTGTCTAACGAGTAAAAACGAAATAAGCCCACGGGCCTGAATCCCGTGGGACCTCAACGGTCATTTATAATTTAGGAGGCCGGCAAACGCTACTCAGGTTGCCGTTCGCCGGGTATCTTCGTTCTTAACGGTTGCCCACCCCTCAGTTGCAGCAAACATCGACCGACCCATGGAGACAGTTGACCCCGTGACCAGCGTACCCCAGGCACTTCCCCTGGCGGGTGAACGCGTCGCCTTCACCGGGACTCTGGCTTCCATGACGCATCGGGAAGCCCATGCCGAGGTCGAGCGCCAGGGAGGAACCGCCAGTGAACATGTCAGCCGCCAGACCACTTTGCTGGTCGTGGGGGAAGAAGGCTGGCCACTGGAACCCGACGGCCAAACTTCGGTGAAATTGCAGCACGCCGAACGCCTGCGAACCGAAGGTCGCGATCTGCGGATCATCCGTGAATCGGAATGGCTCGACTTCATCGGTCTGCACAGTCACCGCGATGCGCTGCATCGACTCTGTACGCCCGCCATGTTGAGTCGCATGCTCGATGTGACAGTTCACGAAATCCGTCGCTGGGAACGCTTGGGGCTGATTCAGGCTGTCGAACATGTCTGCCGGCTGCCCTATTTTGATTTTCAGGACGCGGCCGGCGTCAGTCGACTGGCCGCACTGGTCAACGCTGGCGTGCCCATTCGCGCCATCCAGAACAGCCTGGCCCAGTTGGAGTCGGTCCTGGGAGTCGGGTCGCGACCGCTCATGCAATTGGAAATCCTGGCCACTGACCGCAAGATCGTGTACCGCGACCTGTCCGGCCGTTTGAAGACGACCCATGGCCAGCGATTGTTCGATTTTGACGGACCTGCTCCCGACGACGATTCGGGTCCCGCCACGATTCCCCTGCCGGTCCCTGAACCCGGCGCGCCCAACCGCACGAACTGGACTGCTGGCCAATGGTTTGACGAAGGACGTCGTCTGGCCGACGAAGGACAGATCGAAGCGGCCATCGAAACCTTGCGCATGGGGCTGATGAGCGAGCACGACGCGCCGGAAATCCACTTTCAATTGGCCGAACTGCTGTATCGCCAGGGCGAAACGCGGGCCGCACTCGAGCGATATCACGTCGCCGTCGAAATCGATCCGAACTATCTTGAAGCCTGGACCCAGATTGGCTGCCTGTTGTCGGAACTCGGCCAGCATGACGAAGCCATTCAGGCATTCCGCATTGCCATCGACGTGCATCCCGATTATCACGATGCCCACCTGCACCTGGCCGAGTCACTGCACCAGGCCGGCCGCTCGCCAGAAGCCGCAGACCACTGGCGAAAGTACCTGGAGTTCGACCACTCGGGCCCCTGGGCCGATGCCGCCCGGCAGCGACTCGAAGAGTTCGAAAAAACAGCCACTGATCCGGCCACCCAGCCCTGATTCGTCTTTCATCGGCAGCACTTGCAATAACGAAAGTTCTAATGTCACCCACTGATTCACTCTGGCTGTCGACCCTGTCGGCCGGCGATCGCCAAGAACTCACAACTCTGCCCCAGGCTGAATTGCTGCCGACTCCCGATGTTCTGGTCGTGGGTGCCGGAATCGTCGGTCTGGCTACGGCATATTACCTCGCCGAGCAGGGCGCGAAAGTCCAGGTGATCGAAGCCGAGTCCATCGCGGCAGGCGCCAGTGGTACCAACGCAGGCGGTGTCTGGCCCAATGATCAGGGCCCAGCCCACGGCCCAGGGTTCCAGGATCTGGCCTTCATGAGCCGTGATCTGTGGGGCCGGTTATCGCTCCGGCCAGGTTTCGAACTCGACTGGCGCGTGAATGGTTTTCTCAACGTGAATCCCGAGCGATTTCGTCCATCGGCCGCGGAGGTCGCGACGACGTATCAGAATCAGGGTTACACGGTGCACGCGGTGGACAGCGAGCAGGTGGCGCGCCTCGAACCGCAGTTGCGGCCAGGTCTGGCCGCTGGTCTGCACTACCCTTCCGAAGCCCATCTGCATCCGGTCAAGGCGGCGCTGTCGTTTGCCCGGGCGATCCGCGCGCGAGGTAGTCGTATCGCGTGCGGCGTTTCGGCCGTGGCGGGCACTTGCGAGGGGAATCGACTGACCGCCGTCGAGACCAGCGGCGGGCGCTGCACCCCCCGGTTCGTCGTCTCGGCGACCGGTTGGACGACCGCCTGGATGGCGCCATTTGCAGGCGCGTTGCCTCCACTGCGGCCAGTCGGTGGCCAACTGCTCGCGAGCGCCCCACAACCACCCGTCTTGAAAGGGACGGTCGCCGGCGACTATCTGATCCTGCAGTTGCGCACCGGCGAAATCGTGACCGGGGGGACCCTGCGCGAATCAGCCGACCTGGCACCCGACCCGGAATTGACGAAAAAGATCGCCGCGGCAGCGCGGGACCTCATTCCCGCCTTACGCCACGTGGAATTCAACCGCGTCTGGTGTGGGCTCCGCTCGGCGACTCCGGATGGCCTGCCAGTGATCGATCGCCTGCCCACTGTTGGCAACCTGTTCCTGGCTTCGGGCCATTTTCGCAATGGTGTGTTGCTGGCCCCCGCCACGGGCAAACTGCTCAGCGAGTGGATTCATCAGGACACCCAGCCTGCTGAGCTGGTTCCGTTTGGGGCCGATCGCTTCCCGGCCCGGGCCTGATCGCATCGCGCAGCACCGAAGGGGCACACCCCAAATCGGCAGCGACCAGAGGGTGTGATACAATGGTCCCGAACAAACGGATTCAACAGCCTGAGTCGGCACACTGCCTCGCGGGAAAGAGGGCGTATGATGGAGCACACACCACACCAGGGACCGGAGGCGACCACGGACAGCCCTATGCCACCCAGCCGTGGGGAACACACGGTCGGGTTCATTGACCTCGGGACAAATTCCGTACGACTGCTGCTCGTGCGGATGAATCCCAACCACTCGTACACTGTGCTCAGCGAGCAGAAAGAAACGGTACGGCTGGGGGAAGGCGAATTTCGCAGTAATACCCTGCAGCCCGAAGCCATGCGGCGGGCCGGCCTCGTCTGTGCGCGTTTCGCGGAATTTGCCCGCGCCCGCGGCGCGACCGATGTCGTCGCCGTCGCCACCTCGGCCACCCGCGAAGCCGAGAACCGTGCCGCGTTCGTCCGCCATCTGCGCCATGTGGCCAACATCGACGTGCGCGTGATCTCGGGTAAAGAGGAAGCCCGCCTCATTTACCTGGGGGTTTCCAGCGGCAGCAACATCGGCAACCGCCAGACGCTGTTTATCGATATCGGCGGCGGCAGCACAGAAACCATTGTGGGTGACCAGAAAGAACACACGTTTCTCGATTCGATGAAACTGGGGGCGATCCGCCTGACGACCAGGTTCTTCCGCCCCGGCGAGACAGGCCCCGTTTCGCCCGCCCACTACGCCCGAATTCAGCGCTATGTCAGCACCCGCACTGTGCGAACGCTGGAACGTCTGCGGAATTTCAAAATCGAACAGACGATCGCCAGTTCCGGCACGGCGATGAACCTGGCCGAAATCGTGATGCGGCGGGAACACAAACGGGGTCTCGCCCGGGGAGACGTCGTCACCCGCGCCCAGTTGCGCAGTGCGATCCAGATGCTCTGCGACTTGCCGCTGGAACGCCGACGGGAAATCCCCGGCATCAATCCCGACCGGGCCGACATCATCATCTCGGGCGCGGCCATTCTGGAAACTCTGATCCAGGAACTCGATCTGCCGGGCTTTGGTATCAGCGAACGCGGTCTGCGTGAGGGACTGCCGATCGACTATCTGTCACGTGCTGACAACGCCCACCTGTTTGAACAGACATCCTTTCGCGAACGCTCGGTATTGGAATTAGGCCGGCGGTGTGGCTTCGACGAGCCCCACGCGCGACAGGTGGTGCGCATCGCCTGGGAACTTTTCGACTCGGCCCGTTCGGCCGGCTTGCACAACCTGGGAAGCTGGGAACGCGAACTGCTCGAACATGCCTGCTTACTGCACGACGTGGGGGCGTTCGTCTCGTATTCCAATCATCGTTCGCACTCTTACTATTTGATTCGCAACGCCGACCTGCTGGGTTTCGACCAGACCGAAATCTCGATCATCGCCGCAGTGGCTCTGTTCCATCACAAGGCACTGCCCCGGCTGAAACACCCGGAATTCGCCGAACTCGATAAACGGGCCCGCGACATCGTCCGCATTCTGTGCCTGTTCCTGCGGATCGCCGAGAGCCTGGACCGGACCCACCTGCAGGCCCTTTCGAGCGTGCGACTGCGACTGGGCAAGAAAAAGAAGAAGGTCTTTCTGGATCTGACACCCAACCGCGATTGCCATCTGGAACTCTGGGAAGTCCGCACTCACGAACGGGCCTTCGAAACGGTGTTCGGCCGCAAGCTGGCGATTCACTTGCTCGAAAACGATGCGTCCCCCGCTCCGAGTTGAGCGACGCAGGCCGGGATTGTCGCGCAGCACGCAACCGATGGTAACGTATCCGGTCGGTTCGGAAGCGGGGGGAACCGCGGATGACCCGGATAAAAAAGTTACTGTGCAGGCTACACTGTGGAACGGAAGCTACATCCCTGACAGAGAACAATCTGTGCAAATCTGTGGATCACCTTCTTTCGTTTTTCGTGGCCGTGTCGGGAGACCTGAGCCGAACGAGTGCCGGCGGAGAGCGATTCTGTCCACCGAGGCGTTGAATCCGGAACTAAAAAAAGCGGCAGCCGGGCGGCCGCACTCCAAAATTGGTTGTCGGGCCGGCTGAACTGTGGAACGGAAGCAATATCCGTGACGGAAAACAATCTGTGTCAATCTGTGCAAATCTGTGGATCACGTTCTTTCGTTTTTCGGGGCCGTGTCGGGAGGCCTGAGCCGAATTAGTGCCGGCGGAAAGCGATTCTGTCCACCGAGGCGTTGAATCCGGAAC
>JAFEBR010000559.1 GCA_018242565.1 Planctomycetota bacterium
CCGGTGTGGTGTTCCTCCTGAAAGGGAGCTGTCGTTCCGAGTCCGCTCGAAAAACCGACTGCGCCGCGTGGGCGATGCCAGCGATTCGCGCCAGTGTGGTCTGCATTCCGGGCGGAAGAAGTTCTGGATGAGGGCGATTGCGTGGGTGCTCATCGCGGTTGGTGGTTTGGAGCAATTTTTACGTTTTGACCTACGAATGGCAATCGGTGAGAACGTAGCGCGGGCTTAAGCCCGCGTTACCTAGAACTGTGGCTTTGGAATGGTACATACGTCGGGTATTGTCGCGTAGTTGCAGAGCAGGGTTGTCCGACACGAATTCACAAAAAGTGGGTGGCTATTGCGGAAGGCGGAATTTGTGCGGGCTAAAGCCCGCGCTACGGGATATGGGGACGGGAACGGCGGGCGCGGGCGGAGTTTAGAAGAACTCGGGGCGGACGGCGCCGGTGCCAGCGATGGGGACCGGGCGGCCATCGAGGCTGGGGACGGTCGTGTGGGGATCGATGCCCAGCAGGTGGAAGGCGGTCGCGAGAATGTCCTTGGGGGACACCGGGGTGTCGGCGACATCGCCGCCGGTAGAATCGGTGCTCCCCACGACTTTCCCGCGTGCCACGCCGCCGCCAGCCAGTGCAACCGAATACGCGCGTGACCAGTGGTGCCGGCCCGCGCCGCGCGGCTTCGAATCGATCTGGGGCGTCCGACCATGCTCGCTGATCCACAACACCAGCGTTTCATCGAGCAGGCCGCGCTCGTCGAGATCGGACAATAATGCGGACACGGCCAGGTCCATCCCGGGCAGTAGGTATTGCTTCAGCCGTGGATAGTGATTCGCGTGGGTGTCCCAGGCGCAGCCGGCAAAGATTTCGTACGCATCCCAGAAGACGGTGACAAACCGCGAACCGGCTTCCACCAGGCGGCGGGCGGCCAGGCACGATTGGCCGAACAGGGTCATGCCGTACCGATCGCGCAGCGTGGGAGCTTCTTGCTGAATGTCCAAAGCATTCTGCAAACGGCCGGACGTCAGCAGCGAAAATGCTAATTGCTGCTGGCGATCGTAGGCGTCGAGACGCCCGGTGCGCTCAGCTTGCCGGCGCTGCTCGTCGAATTGTTGTAACAGCGAGCGCCGGCGCTGCAGGCGGTCGAGGGTCAGCGGTTCGCCAAATTGTGCCGGGTCGGTGGCGATGAACCGACCTTCGGGGGTCACGCCCGCATACGGGTCGAGCACATCTTTTGTCTGGGCGTCGCTGAGGTGGGGGCCGGTTTTTGTCCCCTGGCCTTGAAAGGTCGGCCAGAACGGGTCGTGGTTTTGGCCCAGAAATGCGGCGTACGGGCCGGCGAGGGGGACAATGTCACTTTTCGAGTTGAGCAGCCAGGGGAGACCGATGTTCTGAGGCAGTTCCGGCAGAATGCCCCCCGCACGCTGCCGATCAACATAATCTACGACTGACCCTATGTAGGGCCAGTGCCGGGCATCGCGAGGCTTGGTTTCGAGCGAGACGTCATAATCGGGATTGCCACTCGTCGTATAGGCGACGCAGTGCAGTGGGTACGGATGGGTGACCGAGCGGACCACCGTCATCTTATCCATGACGGCCGAGAGTCGGGGCAGATGATCACAGATGTTTAAGCCGGGAACGACGGTGGAAATAGCCTTCATTTCCCCCTGAATCTCGGCCGGCGCCTCGGGCTTGGGGTCGAAAGTCTCGTGTTGCGGGGGCGATCCATAGGGAAACAGCAGGATGCACGACTTCGCTTTGCCGAAGGTGGGCCCGAACGTCTCCGGGGCGGCCACGGCGGACTGCAATTTCCAGGCATTCGCCAGGCCCAGGCCGAATGCTCCCAGGCCGCCGATATGCAGGGCATCGCGGCGTGTCAGGCCATCACACAGTTTTGTGGGTGATCCCAGGATTCGAAGCATGGTAATTCGTTGATACGATAACACGATGCCGTAGCGGATGCGAGGGTGGCTGGCCGTTCTGGCTCGTTAGGACGTTTTTTGGCTGGTCGCGAAAAAACGGGTGCCGGGACGCGCATTGACCGGCCCGGGCATCCCTCGTAGAGTCAGCCGAGTGGATTAAGTTTTCCCAGGTGTGGCAGAATGACCCCGATGCCCGAAGATGCCGCCGAGATTCCCGGTGATGAGTTTCCCGAGGACGCTTCGGGCTCGATTACGATTTTGTATCAGCAGTGGCGGCAGGGTCAGGTGACGTCGCTGGGGGAATTGATCGAGCGCTTTCGTCCCCGCTTGATCGCACTGGCTCGTTCGACACTGGGGGGCCGGTTGGCACGCCTGCCAGATGACGAGGATGCCATGCAGTCGGCCATGGTCAGTTTCTGGGAGCAGGTCGAGCAGGGGCAGTTCAACGAAAACCTCGATCGAGACGATCTCTGGAACCTGCTGGGACTGATGACCGTGCGGAAGGCGCTTAAGCTGGTTCGGCGTGAGCGGACGCAGAAACGGGGCGGGGGGGCGGTTGTGGGGGGCTTGCCGCTGGAAGAGTTGCCCGGAGCGGATCGGGCCGGCCACGCGGGCGACGACGTGGGCCTCGACGTGCATTGTGCCGAACTGCTCGAGTTATTGGATGACGATGTCCGTCCGTTCGCGCTGCTGCGGCTGATGGGTTACAAGAACCACGAAATCGCCACCCAGATGGAATGTACCGAACGCAAGGTCGAGCGCAAGCTGCAACTCGTACGCGCCATCTGGGAAGACGAAATGCAACGCTGGCGCGATTAACGCGACGAAGCAGTCAGCGGGCGAAAGGTTTGAGTTGCTGCCGCATCTCGGCCGCCGAGGCGAATCGCTGCGAGGGTTGTTTTTCAAGGGCCCGGTGGACCACGCGGGAGAGGGCGTCGGGGAGATCACGGCAACGGTCGCGAATCGGGACCGGCGGATCTTCCAGAATCGCCAGGAATTTGCAGGCGTGGTGCTCCAGCAGAATCGGCTCGCATCCGGTCAACATCCAGTAGATCGTCGCCCCCGCCGAATAGATGTCGCACGTGGGCTTGGCTTCTCGCGAGTTGATGAATTGCTCGGGAGACATGAAGGGGAGTGAACCAATAACGTCGCCATCGCGCGTCATGCGGCTCATGCCCGCCATCGTGTATTGCTTGGCCAGTCCGAAATCGGACAGTTTTGAGGACAGTTTTCCTTCGTGCCGATAAATCAGGATGTTCCCCGGTTTGACGTCACGATGGACCATCGACCGGGCATGCGCGTAATCGAGCGCCGCCAGGATCTGGCACATCAAGCCGCAGGCCAGGCGGACACGCTGAGCGGTGGTCGATTTCGCGACCAGTTCGTGCCAGGTGACCGCGGGGAGGAATTCCGTACTGAGAAACAGGTTGGAACCCGAGGCCCCCATTTCGATCAGACGCACGATGTGCTGGTGTTGCAGCAGGTTGAGGATTGAGGCTTCGCGGAGAAACGCCTGAATGGCTTTGTCGTCGTTGCGGCCCCCGGGGGTGATGACTTTCAGGGCGCAGTCTTCTCCGGTGGCCAGGCGGGTGGCTCGATAGGTTGTGCCCAGATCGCCACCCCCCAGCCGGCCCGTAATCCGATAGCCGGCGATCTGTGGAGCGTCGTCGTCTGGTGCTGCCACGGCAACGACGGCTGGCGGCGGCACAGGTTGCGGAGCCACGGGTGTCACGGGACGTACGGGAAAGGGAGCGGCCGGTTGTGGCGGCAATGCCGTTGTTGGGGCCGGACGTCGGACATTGGTGGGGATCGGGGTCGCAGGACGTGGCGCAGGCTGAACGGCAGGCGAAGCCACCGCCGGGGCCGCTGCTGGAGTACCAGGAGCCGTCTGAATCGAGACTTCGATCCGCGTGCGACCCCCAGAAACGACATCGCCATGCTGCAAATCGCACTGGGTGACCCGGTTGCCATTTACGTAGGTCCCATTGCGGCTGCCCAGATCCAAAAGGAAACAGGCGGGCGGGTTGACTTCGAGGCGGAAATGATTGCGGGAGAAATGCGGGTCGTTCTGCAGTCGCAATTGTGCTTCGGAAGAGCGCCCGGCGAGCAGCGTGTCGTGTTCGTCGTACTGGAATTCCAGCCCCTCGTGGGGACCCGAGACGACACGCAGCAGCACGCGCGGGCCATCCCAGGCCAGCGTCTGGTCGGGGGCCGGAGAAGGGCTGGAATGCAGGTGCGACAAAATCAGTTCCTGCTGCAGTTTCTGCAGCGATTCGAGCAGTTGCGGCTGCAGAGCGGTCGTGGCGTTCTGCAGGTAGTCTTCCAGTCGCGGATGCCGGCCTGTTTTCCAGTCTTCTTCAAACTGGTCGCAGAGCGCATCAATCTTTCTTAACGTGGCCAGGGTGAATTCATCAGGCATGTCGGAACCCTCCGGGAAACGTCATTTCCGAACGTCAGCAGTATATGTCGAAGGGGCGACGAAATCCGACAAAGAAATTTCCTCGATTTTTGTCCGGGAGGCAATCGTCACGTGCCCCGGAGGTGAGATGACCGTTCAAAAACACCCGGTGCTCCGGCTGATGGTGAGACTGCCCGGGGCGGCTGCCGGGGCAAGGCGGGGGCCCCTGTACTCGGGAATTGGAGCCCGGTTATACTCCATTTTCGAGCGGAATATGGCCAGCGACGAAATCGTGTTGCGATTTTGGAAAAGGTCTGTCGGGAAAGCGTCTGGCGTGGGCATCTACTGTTGGTCTGCGGACGGACGCCCAGCGCTGGCGTCGCCTGGTCGGCGGAGACAGGTTTCGGTGACAGGAGTGAATGATGCACAAACGAGTTGCCATGGGGGCTGCGGTTCTGGTCAGCCTGCTGTCGTTCGCCGGGCCGTCGGTGGCGCTGCTGCTTGCCCAGGAGTCACTCGGCGGAACAACGAATTCCGGGGGAGTGCAGTTGAACTTCGGTTCGCATTACGGACCGGCGACGGCGGCGTCGTTGCAGATCCAGGCGGAAGCGGCCTATGCCCGTGCCTATGGGGAATTGCAGAAGGACCTGGCGCTGGCCCGCATCCGGCATGCGCAGGCACGGGCCCTGGAAGGTCGGAATTCGGTCCAGGCGGTGCGCGACCACATCGCCAAGCAACGCCTGCTGGAAGAGGAACGCGACCGACGGATCGGAACCCAATTGGCGAAACAGCACAAAACTCATGCAAAAATCCTGGAACGGTTGAAGAATCATCCGGAACTGAATGGGGGCGAAGTCGAAACCGGGGTCGCGTTGAATTTTCTCAAGAATCGACTGGCTACTAAGATCATCAACTTTCGTGCTGAGTCGATGGGGGCACAAGACGCGGTCCGCGAGGTGTCGCGGCAATTGAAGGTGACTCCCGATATTGTCCATTCGCTGCGGGTGCGTGAAAAAGTCCGGCGGGGCGACGCCTTCGTCTTTCGACTGGACGAAGCGCAGGGACTGCAGGTGGATAAATGGCCTCCCGTGTTGCGCGCCCCAGAATTGCGACCTGCCCGCAAGCGCTTCATGGACGCCCGGGAGGCAGTCTTCGCGCCGGGTAATCAAAACGAATCCGAAGAGCAGCAGTATGACAAACTGCGCAACCTGATCGTGGCGCTCAACGATCTGGAATTGGCTTTTCTGCAATCGGATGGCTCGAAGACCCGTACCAAGTCCGGTCACACCTGGGCGGCTTATCTGGATGGCAAGGCGTTCCTGCAGACGCTGGGGTCTGAGATTCGGCGGATGGAAAAAGTCGGCGCGGCAGGCCCCAGTCAGAGCCTCGCTTTCCGGGGTGACTACTTTCCGGACCTGCTGGCACATCTGGTCAGCAATGGGCTTGAATTCGCCCCGGTAATCCCGGGGGAGGAACGGGCCTATCATGTTGTGTTTGAAATGATGCGGGATTTGTGGTTGGCGGTGGAATTCGATGGCGACATTCCGGAAGCCTCGACCGATGCGGTTATTCCCCCGACGCCGGAACGCGCGCCGCTCCCGGGATCGTAAACGGAGCGTCGAGTCGTTGGCCTTCCGTCCCCAAGCCCCGACCGTTAGCCGGACCAGCCCGTCTGGCCGAATCTCGAAAGCCTGAACGATGCCCACTTTGTTGTTAATCAATGGCCAGCCTCAGCGATTCGATGCCCAGGAGATCACCATCGGGCGGAACCCCGCGAATACGATTTCGCTGCCGCATGACACGCGACTGGCGGCCAACCATGCCATTTTAAAGGCGGTGGGGGGGCGGTGGATTGTCGAAGCGCGCGAGGGGGGGCCGTTGCGCGTGGGGGCTGGACGCCCAACCCGGTTTGCGTGGGTCAACCCGGGGGATGTGATTCATCTGACGGATACCGGTCCGGAACTGGTGCTGGAACCAGGAAGTACCGCCCCCGCGCCCGCCGTGACCGCCGCCCCGCTGGTGGGAACTCCGGCTCCAACCGCTCCGACGACCATGCCACGGGGGGCCGCATCGGCCAGCAGCAGTTCGGTGCCCACAACAGCCGAGACCCCGCTTTCGGGCGTGGGGGGCCGCACGCCACCGGGGACCTACGCCGTGGCGCAGCGCGAAACACCCCCTCCCGAAGTCGCCAAATCCGCCGATGAGGAGGCTGCCGATCGCAAGTGGATACTGCGGATTGTGGCGTGTGGTCTGGCCGTGTTTGCGCTGATCGCGTTCGGCATCATGCTGGGGAACTGGGGCCGAACAGCCTCATCTGGCGCGACAGGCGAGTCGCCTGAAACGGGGCCGGAACAAGCCGATCTGGCGGCGAATTCCCGTTCGGCAGAGTATGCCAGTTCGGGTTCTGGGAGAGCCAACAGTTCCCGACCGGCGGGAACGGAACCGGCCGTGGTCGCGACCGCGACAGTGACTGATCCACTGCCTGCCGTCTACCGGGTCGAGTTGCGAGTGGCTGACGGGACGCACGGAGTGCAGTATGGCACGGCGTGGGCCGTCGGTCCGCGGCAACTGGTCACGACGGGTGATGTGGCCCGCGGGATGGCCCGCAATCAGGAGTATTATCCGCTGGCGCGGGCCGTCCCGGCGGCGTCGACAACCGCGTATGAGATCACCCGGATTATTGTACACCCGGAGTATGAACCGCCCGCCAATCGGCTGGATGACGCGATCCGCAACATCGAACAACAGAAGATGGCCTTGGCCCAGGCCGAGACGGAGGAAGAACGACAGCAGATCATCGCCGAGTTACGACACCTGGATGAGTTGGCGATCGTGGCCGCCGACGAAACGGTGCATGTAAATCTGGCGGTGCTTGAAGTCGACCGCCCGTTACCGGCGATGCTGTCGTGGGCCGATGCGAGTGCATCGGCGAAAGTGGGGCAACGGCTGCTGCTGGCCGGTTACGTACTGACCGGAAAGGAGTTGCAGATCGATCCTGAGAAGCACTATCGGCCTGAGCAGCGCCCGGGACGACTGAAAATGGCGGAAGATCCCCACAGTCAGTCGACACCCCCGCTCTGGCTGGCTGGTTTTGATGATCTGCTGGCGGACCAGAATTGGTCTGGTAGTCCGATTCTCGATTCGCGGGGGACGGTGGTGGCCCTGTATTCGCGCCCGACTCCGCCGTTAGTTGGCAAAAACCCTGCCGGGATTGTGACGCACGATTTGACACTCCTGGGAGGACTGAAAGCGCTGCTCACAGAGAAATAGTGTGTGGACGGGGAGCAAGTCGCAATCGTGGTGCGTCGGAATTGAGTCAAGTATCAAGTTCGAATGTGCAGGACTGGTCATTCCCTATGTCGTCTCCGCAACGCCAGCCCGATCCCTCGGAAGTCTCCCCAGTCGGCGGCCCGGCACCGGCAGTGCCTCAGGTGCCATCGGCGCGCGACACCCGTCGACCGCAAGATACGACGCCCGCGGTAAGCGGCGCGTTCGCGAAATTGCCGATGCGGTTTGGTCGATACCAGGTGGAACGGCTGTTGGGGCGGGGGAACATGGGGGCGGTGTATCTGGCGCGGGATACCCAGTTGGAACGTGCGGTGGCGCTGAAGATTCCGAAGGTCACGGGGTCGGGCGCGGCGAAGTTATTGCAGCGGTTGAAGATCGAAGCGAAAGCAGCGGCGCAGATTGATCATCCGAATGTGTGTCATGTTCACGATACGGGTGAAATCGATGGCGTGTCGTATATTGCGATGCAGTATGTCGAAGGGCCGACACTAAAAGATCATCTGGCGGAACGACCACCGACACCGCAGGCAGCAGTGAAACTGATTCAGCAGATCGCCGCGGGATTGGGAGAAGCTCATGCGCGGGGGATTTATCATCGGGATCTGAAGCCCGAGAACATCAAGATCAATCGGCGAGGTGAGCCGGTGATCATGGATTTCGGTCTGGCGAAGTTGTCGACAACGTTGGCGTCAGATGCCGGGGCGACGCAGCGGGGAGCCATCCTGGGTTCGCCAGCGTACATGTCGCCGGAACAGGCGAGTGGCAAGGTGGATGAGATTGATCACCGCAGCGATCTGTACTCGCTGGGGGTGATGCTGTTCGAGATGCTGACGGGTGTGTGGCCGTTCACGGGGACTGCGCTGCAGGTGATGGGGCAAAAGGCGATTCTCGAACCCCCCTCGCCAACATCGTTGAAGCCCGAACTGCCGGCATCTCTGGCGGACGTATGTTTGCGGATGATTGCCCGGGACAAGACGAACCGCTTCCAGTCGGCCGCCGACATCGTGACGGCTTTGGAAAGCGTCACCTGGATCGTTCCCCCCGTCAAGGCGCGCGACGCGGTCGTTGAAAGTCGCGGGCGTGCCGAGTCGCCGGATGTTGTTGTGGACGATCGCGGAAACTTGCTGCGAGCGTCACGTCGGGGGCTCGCCTGGCTGCGGCCCTTACAAACGGCACTCGGAGCGGTGGTGCCACGTGCGCGCACCTGGATTGCGGCCCAACCTCCCATGGGACGGTATGGCCTGCTGGTGGGATTCGTCTTGTTCAGCGTGCTGGGGGCGTGGCTGGCCGGCGTGATGTTCCGGATCAGGACGACCGAGGGCACTTTGATCGTGGAGGTTAATGAGCCGGGGGTCGAGATTCTGGTCGATGAGCAGCAGCAGGTACAGGTGACGTGGAAGTCGCTCGAGTCGGGAGGGCAACAGGCGACACTGTCCGTGAAGGCCGGGGAACACACAGTCCGTCTTTTGAAAGACGGCACCGAGATTGTCTCGCGGACCTTATCGCTGCGCGCCGGGGCCCGAGAGATTTTGAAAGCCGGGCTCCAGGACGAGCATACGGTTGCAGGTCCCGCAGGTACCGGAACAGAGGTGGCGGGGCGGGCGACAGCGGCAACAAATCCTCTGGACGATTCGGTGTCGGGCGAAAGCAAACTTGCAGTGTCACGCCCAGGGTTCACCTCGATATTTAACGGGCGAGACTTGACGGGTTGGACGACCTTTCAAGATGAAGAACGGCAGCGCTGGCGCGTGGAGAATGGGATCCTGACTTGTTCCGGCAGCACGCGGTCGTTCCTGTATACCGAGCGCGAAGATTATTCCGACTTTCATCTCTATGTTGAAGCCCGAATTCACCGCGACGAAGGGTTTGGAGCAATCGGATTTCGCTCTCAGTTTGGGCCGCGTTTGCCGTCCAACAATCCCCAGATTCCCATTTGTTACGGAGTTCTGCTGGGCGAATTTGCGGGACCGTTTTACACGGGCAGCCTGTATGTTGGCGCGCAGGATTCCGATGTCATCCACGCCAGACCGCTGGCGGGCTGTAGCGACACGCAGATGGCGATTGGCGATTGGTTTCCTATGGAAATTATCGCCCGGGGGCCCCGGGTGGTGGTCAAAGTGAACGACAAAGTCTGTGTCGATCAGATTCATGAGGACGATCGTGTGCGGACCGGGCGACTGGTGATCCGTTACGAACATCCCCAGTCGGTCGTTGATATCCGCCGGATCGAGGTTCAGGAATTGAAACCGACTCCGCCGTTGGCGGTCGTTCCGTTCAACGTAACAGAGGCTCACAGTCATCAGCTGGCCTGGGCGCGGGCCATGGGCTGCGAAGTCGAAACCAAGAACTCGATCGGCATGAAATTGCGACTGATTCCCCCCGGTCAGTTTACGATGGGGAGTTCAGAGGCGGTGGTGCAGGATGCCGTCGGACCGAATCCCGATCGCTATGCCAAATACCTGCTGGCCCAGTTACCGCAGCACGAAGTTCGCATTATGCGACCGTTTTATTTCGGCGTCTGCGAAGTGACCGTGCCTGAGTATTCGTCTGTCACCCCCGGTCCTGCCGAGACGGAAGCGGCCCAGGAGGTGCTTCCCCAACAACACCTCAGTTGGCACGATGCCGTTCAGTTCTGCAATCGTCTGAGCGCGCGTGAGAACCTGACCCCCTGTTATGAAATTGACGAATCGGGGGCCGTGACCTTACGTCCGGGAAATGGTTATCGCCTGCCGACAGAGGCGGAATGGGAATATGCCTGTCGTGCGGGTACGTCCACCTTATGGCACTCGGGCGATGCCTGGCAGTCGGCGCCGGCCCATGCCTGGTACAATTACCACAGCAAATGGGTGATTCA
>JAFEBR010000560.1 GCA_018242565.1 Planctomycetota bacterium
CTCAGTGCCGTGAACTGACAGGACTGCGTCCGCAGCATATCGCTGATTCGATAAGTCGGCATTGTGCATCCCCGTCGTCCAAAACTTCGTCCATGCTGCTATCAACGGGAAGGAATTGAACGTGAAAAAGATCGAGGCGGTCATCCGACACTTCAAGCTCGAAGAAATCAAGAACGCCCTGACCGGCAAAGAAATTCATGGTATGACGGTCAGTGAAGTCCGCGGGTTTGGTCGGCAGAAAGGCCATAAGGAAATGTATCGCGGGGCCGAATACGCCGTCGACTTCCTGCCCAAGGTCAAACTCGAAGTCGTCGTGGCCGACTCTCAAGCACAAACCGTCATCGACACCATCATCACGGCGGCGCGAACGGGCAACGTGGGAGATGGAAAGATCTTCGTGACCGACCTGTCAGAAATTGTCCGTATTCGCACAGGCGAAACTGGAGATACGGCCCTGTAAGCACGGCGTCTGTCTCAGTCACGTGCAGGCTTGACGAGAAATGGACGCCTGTCAGAATCGGCCCGGCGCGGGACATTGATCGTCCGTCGCAGACTTTGGCACCGATCGAGAACGCCGCAGAGAGCAGGATTTGTCGAAGAGCATGCAGCGTTTCAGCAGCGTGATCATGGTGTTGGCGCTGTGGATCGGGAGTGCCACGCCCGTTCTGGCGAATGAAGCCGCACCGCCTGTCGCTCACCTGGGCGATCAGCTTCCCATGGCCATGATTCTGCCCTTCGTGGCCATGCTGCTGTCGATTGCAATTCTACCTCTCGTCGCCCCGCACTGGTGGGAGAAGAACTTCCACAAAGGGCTGATCGCTCTGATTCTTAGTACGCCGGTTGCCATCTGCCTCGTCGCCAACCACGGGCCCGTCGGACTGCATCAACTGACCCACAAACTTGTGGAATACGCGTCGTTCATGGCTTTGCTCGGGGCCCTGTTCGTCATCAGCGGGGGCATTTATGTGCAGGGGTCGCTTTCGGGTACCCCGCTCGTCAATACGGGACTGCTGGCCTTTGGCTGCCTCATTGCCAGTCTGATCGGCACGACCGGGGCCTCGGTTCTGCTGATCCGCCCGCTGTTGCGGGCCAACGCCTCGCGACAGCGTAAAGCGCATGTCGTGGTGCTGTTCATCTTCATTGTGTCGAACTGCGGCGGACTGCTGACGCCTCTGGGAGATCCCCCATTATTTCTGGGGTTCCTGGAAGGGGTCCCATTTGAATGGACGTTGCGTCTCTGGAAACCGTGGCTGTTCGTCAACGGAGTGTTGCTCGTCGTTTTCAACTTGTTCGACCAGTACATCCTCGACAAAGAGGAACGGGAACGTGCCGGTTCACAACTGGAGCAATTGATGCAGCATGAACCGCTGCGAATTTTGGGCTGGCACAATCTGGGCCTGCTCTTCGCCGTCGTCTGCGTCATTTATGCAGCAGGCCAAGGTCTGGGCGCGGCCGCCGGTCGCTGGCCGACCGGCTTGCAAGAAGCGCTGCTCATGCTGTTGGGTGCGACTTCGTATTTCAGCACGTCACGCCACATCCATGAGCAAAATCGGTTCAGCTTCGGTCCGATCAACGAAGTGGCCATTCTGTTCGCCGGGATTTTTGTCACCATGACGCCCGCACTGCTGATCTTGAATGCCCATGGCGGAGAACTGGGCGTCGACGAACCCTGGAAATTCTTCTGGGCGGCTGGCGGCTTGTCGAGCTTCCTGGACAACGCCCCCACCTACCTGACCTTTGCCGCTGCCGCCTGTGGGGAACACGGCATCGACACGGCTCAAGCCGGTTACCTCGCCAGGTTTTTGGAACTCCCCGCCGCGGCGCGGGCCCCCCAGATACTCGGCGCGATTTCCTGTGGAGCCGTGTTCATGGGCGCCAACACCTACATCGGCAATGGCCCGAACTTCATGGTCAAAGCGATCGCCGAAGAAGCGGGCGTCAGGATGCCCGGCTTCTTCGGCTACATGATTTACGCCGGGTGCATCCTAATTCCGATTTTCGTGGCGGCGACAGTGCTGTTCTTCTAACGCACGCTGACGCCCCGCGAATTACTCTTCTTCCGCCAGAGGTCGAGCCTTAGCCAGCGGCAGATTTTCCACAAAGCCATGCAGATGCCGCCGGCGGTTTTCCTGCTGCATCTTACGCAAGGCCTTGGATTCGATCTGACGAATTCGTTCCCGGGTGACCTGGAAGATCCGGCCCGTTTCTTCGAGCGTGTAGCTGTAGCCATCTCCCAGTCCGTAACGCAACTTGATGATCTCGCGTTCGCGGTAGGTGAGTGTTTTCAGAACGTGATCAATCTTGTCTTTCAACAGGTTGTGGGCAGCCGATTCCGAAGGAGAACGGTCCGAGTCGTCTTCCAGAAAATTCCCGAACGCCGTGTCATCATTTTCGCCAACCGGCGTATCGAGACTGATCGGCTGTTTCCAGGTTTTCATGATGCGCTGGGTTTCTTCCAGCGGCAATTTCACGGCGCGGGCCAACTCCTCCATCGTGGGCTCACGTCCCTTTTTCTGGCGGAGTTCGTCGGTCTTCGTTTTCAGAATTGAGATGCTCTGGAAGAGGTGCACCGGAATACGAATCGTGCGGGCATGATCGGCCACGGCCCGGGTGATCGCCTGGCGAATCCACCACGTCGCATAGGTCGAGAACTTGTAGCCACGTCGATACTCGTATTTTTCGACACCCCGCATCAACCCCGCGTTCCCTTCCTGAATCAGGTCGAGGAAGCTCAAACCGCGGTTCCGGTACTTCTTGGCGATCGAAACCACCAATCGCAGGTTGCCGCCCGACAGTTCCTGCTTGGCGTGTGTCCAGACGGCGAAGCGGGCCTTGATCTTCCGCACGCGGGCACGAAGACTCTCGGGAGTCTCTTGAGTCATCTGCACCAGGTCCTGCAGTTCACGTTCACAGCGCTGCTGTTCGTCGCTGTTGCGACGATGTCGCTTCAGATCACGGATCTGGCGCTCCAGGTCATCCATTCGCTCGCTGATCTGCTGAATCCGCTTCATGATCGGCAGCAGACGCTGGGTCCGCAAACCAAGTTCTTCGAACAGCGTCACGGTTTTCCGCTTGCGTTCGAGCAACTCCTGCAGCTTTTCCTGACGCTTGGCAGCTGTTGTCGCCGAGTGATTGACCACCTGAAAGTCCGCCACATTCAACTGCAGAAAATGCTTGATCGTGGGGATGTTATGCGGCATACGCCGCATGATCTGTTCTTTCTTGCCGTTTTCAGTTTCCGAAATACGCACGGTCCGTTCGAACGGCAATTCGCCCGCCACCACTTTTTCCAGCAGGTCGAGGGTCGCCGTCATGGCAAAATGGCATTCCATGACCGCACGCCGGAACCATTTTCGACTGACTTCGATTTTCTTGGCGAGGTAAATTTCACGAGCGCGGGTCAGCAGGGGAATGTCCCCCATCTGCCGCAAATAAACCCGCACCGGATCACTGGTGGGCAGGCCCGAGGTGTTGGTCAATTTCAACAGATCGGTACCGTCACTGTCGGAGCCGTGACGATGTGCGGGCGGTTTGACACCGCCCCGTTCGGGGTCATGAGGCGCATGCGGGTCTTCGATGAGATTCAGCGCAGCCGCTTCAACGGCCAGCACGAGGTCGTCCACCATGCGGGCGGTTCCCCCCTCGTCGGGCAAATAATCATTGATCTGTTGAAACGTCAGATAACCACGACTTCGAACCTGGTCGATCAGACCGGTCAATGCGTCTCGGTATTGATTCACGCCAAAACTCCCACGTTGTGCTTCAATGCTGTCCAGAATTCAATTGTCAGCTTCACTCCCACGAGCGTCAACTATCCAATGGACGGAATCGACACGAATTTGGAGATGCGCTATACCCATGCGGATTGCGCAATTTGAATCAGAGGCCCCCAGCGACCAATCGGCCTGCTGGCTTCCAAACGTGTCGTGTGCCGACCAGGCAACGCATCGCAAGAATTACCGTAAATCATTACGGAAAAAGGCGTTGCACCACCTACAAGATTCGGCCCAGCCCCTCGAATGCCTGGTGCACCCCAGGCCAAAGCGGAATGCCCCGGTCGGGGAAAGACCGACCGGGGCATCTCATTCGGCCACCCGCAATCGGCCGAACCGCGATATTCGTTGTGATCGGATGCGTGGATTTCAAAGCCCAGGGCTTCGACACGACGTTCCGTCTGACCACGCCCTTCCGCATGCGTGCCTGTTTCAACTCGACGATTTTGAGCAATGAACCTGACCTGGAATGATCTGTCCGCTCGGTACCACGTCGGTCCGTTTTTATCCGTTCCCCACCCCACGGCCGACTTTGCCGCAGTCGCCTGGAACTCAAGACCACCCGGGGTGTCTCAGGAACCGCCGGTCATGTCTCAAATGTCAGCTCGTGAGGATGTCATCGACCCCGGGATCAAATCGACTTCGTGCAAAGCCCGCGCGCCGGCAAGCGCGGAGCTTTCGGATTCCCACCGACAGTCGTTAGGGTAGCCCCCATCAGTAATTGCGGTCATCCGCCTCGGGGCGTTCCCTTCCCAAGCCCCGCGCGGGCAATTACTGTGGAGACCGCGCGCCCACACGGGCGGCGTCCGGAAATTCGTGGCAACAGTCATTGTCAAAAACTTCTGCTGATCGTGAGGTGTTTCAATGCGCTTTCATTTCAGGTTTTCGCTGGCGATTCTCTCTGTCTGCGGCGGTCTGTTCGCTTCCCTGACACCGTCAGCCTCCGCCGGCCTGCCCGATAAAAACCTCGAAGCGGCCGTGCGCGCCGTGATCTTCGAGAAAAAAGACACGACGGCGGAAATCACCGACGATGATCTGAAAAAAGTCTTTGTGCTGGATGCCAAAGGCAAAGGCATCAAGGATTTGAGCGGAATGGAAAAATGCACCAATCTGCTCGAATTCAACGCCGCCAAAAATGAAATCGTCGACGTCTCGCCCTTGAAAGACATCAAAAACCTGCAGTCGCTGACCCTCTCGCAGAACAAGATTGTCGACGTCACTCCTCTGGGCAACATCGTCGCCTTGCAGTACCTGGAACTGTCCGACAACCAGATTGTGAACGTCGCGCCGCTGGCGACACTGAGCAAGCTGTCTGCCTTGTACATCGCGGGCAATCAGATCGTTGACGTGGCCCCGCTGGCCAAACTCGAACGTCTGGCCTCGCTGGGGCTGGCGCGCAATCAGATCTCTGACCTCAAGCCCCTGACCAACGTGGGTTCTCTCTCGCTGCTCAACCTGTCGGGCAACCAGGTCAGTGACATTGCTCCACTCGCCAAGCCCTTGCAGTTGCGGATGCTGATTCTTGACAACAATAAGCTGACAGATCTGGCTCCGTTCGTCGCTTCGGCCTGGGCCGATGCCGCCGGTGAAAAGCGGTTTGCACCGTTTTTGCGACTGTATTTGACCGGGAACCCCCTTTCCGATTCGGCCAAGACGACACAGATCGAAGCCCTCAAGGGCGCGGGCGTGAAGGTGGATTTCACTCCCCCCAAATGATTCCGGCCCTACGCCCGGCGATGGGAACTGAGTCCGACTGCTGAGTTTTCGAAATATCGTGGTCTGGACGTATCCAATCTCCTCGCCGGGACTTGTGGGAACAGAGTCGATGGCTTATTCTGCTGACGTCGATTCCACCGGTTGAGGCTTCAATGCCCCAACTCTGAATTGAACAGCCGCACCCGTAGCTCAATTGGATAGAGCAATGGACTTCGGATCCATAGGTTAGAGGTTCGACTCCTCTCGGGTGCGCTGCATTTTTCGCGAGGCGGCCAATCGCATACTTCACGCTCCAATTCCACGAAATCCTCGTCGTCCTCAGCATCTTCGTGCTCCAGATGGGAGCGTTCGAATTTGGCTTCCGGCTGGGAAGGCGGGCTCGTCCCAAGACCGATGACACCGTTCGTTCGCAGTTGGGCGTGCTCGAAGCCTCGGTGCTCGGAATCCTGGCACTGCTACTGGGCTTCGCGTTTTCCATGGCGGCCTCTCGATTTGACGCCCGTCGTCAGCAGATCATCGATGAGGCCAATGCGATCGGGACCACTTACCTGCGGACGAGCCTGCTCAACGAACCCCATCAGACGGCAGCCGCCGAACTCTTGCGGCAATACGTCGATGCCCGCATCGAATTCTATGACGCGGGTGTCGATCATGAGCGATTTCTGAAGTCGTGCCAGCTTGCCGAACAACTGCACGGCAAACTCTGGGATATTGCCACAAAAGCGGGGAAAGAAGAACCCCGGGCCGTGACCACCGGGTTGTTCATCCAGTCTTTGAATGACGTCATCGACTTTCACTCCAAACGCGTGACCGCGCAATACAATCGGGTGCCGCTGGCCATTTTCCTGCTGCTATATTTCGTGGCGGTGATGGCCATGGGACTGGCCGGCTACACCACCGGAACCGGTGGACGCCGCTTGCCCTTCCCCACCGTCACGGCGGCGTTGCTGATCTCGGCAGTGATTCTGCTGATCATCGACCTGCATCGCCCTCGAGAAGGGGTCATTCGACTCGGGCAACAATCCATGCTCGACCTGCGCGAATCCTTGCTGCGCCAGGCCCGCTGACGCCGCGTTTGCACGCCTTCGGCACCGGGTCCCGGCGTCTTTGTGAAAACTCTCCGGGGATTTTGTGTCTGTTCACGCCCCCAGGCCGGCGAGTCGATCAACCCCCCCATGCCTTCGATTTGGCGTTCTTTAACGATAATTCCGATTCTCGGGTGAAGATCTCCGGATGACGAGGTCGAAATAGGAAGAGAGGAGCTCTTTTTCACAGTCAGGGGAAGACATGATGTCACGACGCTGGACGACCGGATTTCTGCTGCTGGCACTGGCCGGTTTAACGCTCCGCTATGTCCAGGGAGATCCCCAGGTTGGTGGCGGCAAAACACCCCACGCGGCGGAAACGGCCCTCATGCGGGCCAAAGTGGGCAGTTCACAGAAAATCCTGGAAGGACTGGTCTCCAAGGATTTCGTCGAAATCAAAGCCGGAGCCCTGGAACTCAAACGCATCTGCCAGGCGACGGAATGGGAAGGCCACACCGATTCACAGTACTCGCATTATCGCCAGGAACTTGTGCGCCAAACGAGCAAACTGGCCACCGCCGCCGACGATACGAATCTCGACGGCGCCGCGTTTGCCTATTTCAACGCCGTCACCATCTGCATTCACTGCCATGATCACTGCCGTGACGTCTTGAAAATCGCCAAGATCAAAAAACCGTCCAAGATCATTCCAATCCCCACGACGGATAGCGATGACGTCCCCCCGGGCGAACAAACCAACCGCCGGTAACTGCTTGGGCCGCGCCGGCGCTGACCACTTTCCGTTGCGCGACGCGCTGCCGCCCAGCCTCAGTCGGACTTAACGCCCTGAACTCGAACTGCTGTCGGACTGCGACTTACCAAACTGCGGACGGGTGCCAATACGCTGCAGGCGCTTTTGAAATTCCAGGGAGTTGATCTGACGATTGATGCGCACGACACGGACCCGTTGATCCAGCACGGCCGCCGCGTCGTCGAGCGACTCAATCGTTTTAACGACATCCTCGAGCAGTGCATCTGGTGCCGAAACCAGCATGGTATTCGAGGGCTCGTCGATCGAGATCGACAATTGCCCTTTGTACCGGACCTGAACTTCCAGCGGTCCTTTTGTTCCATCCCGCGTGCCGAACGAATACACGAACTTCTCTTGCGGGGGCCGTGGTTGATCAGGCCGCGCCGGCGGTTCATTCACCGTCAGCAGGTCCCGATACACTTCTTTGACGGAATCGGACAACTGCCGCACCTGCGCATGTTGAATCTTCAGCAACTTGGTCGTGCGTTTGGGAGCCGGGTCTTTACTGTCGGGCACATCATACAGCGTGACCACTTGTTCAATCACTTTTAACTGGGCCTGGTCAGCCCCCACGGCCAGAATCGAGTTCGAGTCGACATCAACAATGAACTTCGGTGCCGGCGGTTTGGTCGGCTTCTGGGTGTCGGTCTCGCGCGTATTACTGATCCACTTACCGCTGTTGGGATCGAAAAACCGGGGAACCGTCTTATCGACCTTTTGCTTCTGATCGAAGATCTGCCGCAGGTTCTCGGAAATCGCCGTAGCCGACGCGGTTTTGTTCTTCAGCCGAAAGATGTGAAAATCTCCCGTCAGCGGCGCCAGTTCTCCAAGCAGCTTTTTAACGAGTTCGACAGCCTGCTCATCCTGCGACGAAATCGTCCAGCGGCCATCAGCCCCGCGGTCGATAATCACCGGTGCCGCGCCGTCGGCTTTTTCTTTTTCGGGAATGGGAACTTGCTGCGACACAGGGATGATTTCCAATGCCGCCCGACGCAGTGCCGGAATCTCGTCCAGCACGGCCGGCTCAGACACGGGCACCTTCTCAGCAACGGACTGATTACCAGCGGTTGACGGCAAATATCGCTTGAGCAGGTTCCACCAGTCGGCACCATTCGGCAGATCATTGGCGGCCGCGGGACGCGTTCCCGGCACAGGCGTCTGAGCCCCAGGCCGCGCCGGACGATCGGTCTGGCGTGCGGGCTGACCCTTCAATCGAGGGCCAGGTTCCACACGGTTCGGCAACTGCCCGGCCAATCGTTCTTGCAGCTTGCGCAACAATTCGTCGGGATCGGCCTGGGCGGGCAGATCCACGACGCGGGTAGCCGGCTCGGCCTCTTGACCGGGGGTGGCGTTTTCTCCCAGTTCCGTCAGTAATCCCTGCACTTCTTCGTATTCCGTGTCATTCACCCACATCAGCAGGCGGTTCTGTTCCGTATCGGCCACCACCCGAAAACGTCGGGCTTCATCTTCGGCCGGTTGACCGGCCGGACGCTTCGTTCCGTCGCCGCCCCCCATGACGAGATCGA
>JAFEBR010000561.1 GCA_018242565.1 Planctomycetota bacterium
CGCGATGGTGCCGAACAGGTTCATCCGGAAACTCTCGAATTCGTCTGGACCATCTGGCAGCCCGCGAGCCAGCACAGGCCGATGTTGCTCGATTTTCGGAAACCAGTAACTTCCTTCCATAAACTCCCCGGTGCAAAACGCCCAGTCGTCGGTGAAAACCTCTTGCAACTGCGACACCACCGGGCCCCGCAATCAAAAGTGAAGATCACGGACCGGAAAGCGAGGTTCCGCTGCCAGGCAATGACCTTCGCGGATATTCATGCCTCCCGTAATGCCCACCTGCCCGTCAACAATCAAGTTCTGGCGATGGGGCCGCAGGTTGGTGTGCTGAAATCGCCCGGGAAATATCGGAGGCATGCAGGTGGTCCATTTGCCCCCCCGTGTTGCCTCATCGGGAGTTTTAATTGTCGCGATACCGTGGGGAACCGTCCCTGGCATAAAATCCCGCCGCATGGGGACGTTGCTTGGCAGGGCGTGGCCGTGCTGTTCAGACCAAGGAGGGTCGCCTGTCTTTCGAGCAGACCAGCCGCGCAGCGTCTACGTCTTTCGGCACCGTTCGCACAGAATGATCCCAACGCCGTGTTCACGCCCCCGGCCGCTGTTCGTCTGCGTCTGGGCATGTTCCGATGCGACCGAAGTCGATTGGCATCCGCCAACAAAACAGTCACCCGCCCCGGGCATGTAAATTTTCACTTTTTTCCGCATTCACGGCTGGTCAAGCTGGGGTGCAGGGAGCGTCCGCGCCAGACGGAAACCGACGGTGTAGTCTCCCCTTTCGGCTTCCAACGAATAGTGCTTTGCCGAGCGGATGAACGGCGCGTGGAACAGGTACGATCCGCCACGGGCTCGATTTTCGGAGGGGAAGGTATCCCCGTAGGAGTCGTCGTAATGCGATCGCCCAGCGCCAGCGGAGAAATGCCGGTAGTCGTGCGTCCATTCCCAGACGTTGCCGTACATGTCAAACAGTCCGAACCGGTTCGGTTTGAGCATACCGACGGACGCCGGACGATCTTGGGAATTCTGAAGCGACCAGGCGTAGTGGTCGAGCAGTTTCCGGTCGTGCCCGTAGAAACGGCTGGTCCGGGTTCCGGCACGGCAGGCAAACTCCCATTCAAGATCCAATGGCAATCGATAGCCGGGACGCTTAAGAAAACCGGGTTTCAGGCCCATGGACAGTTTGATCTGAGCCAGAGGTGGATAACACGAATCCTCACTATCGGGAGCCACCAGACCTTCCTGCTCGCTGCGCCAGCGGCAATATTGCGCGGCTTGAAACCAGGTCACGTTGCGCGCCGGTTCGCGTGGATCCAACGGTTTTACGGGTGGCGGCAGGTACTGCACTTGTGGATTGGCTTCGAGGAACTTTTGGAATTCTTCCACCGTGACCTCGCGGTTGCTCAACGCAAAAACGTGTTCCAACTGGAACTCCAACAGCCCTTCGGTCGCGTCATGCCCCGGTTCGGTCTCAGGCGATCCGGCTGTGAACCGGCCGGGATTTCGAAAGATGACAAACGTCGAACCCTGCTTGTCGACAAGCCACCCGCGCCCTTCGGCCGGCTGGCCCGCTCTCTCTCGTTCAATCGACGTTAATTCTTCGTCAAGCCCCCAACGCTGTCGAAGCAGCCAATCCAGTGCGCCATGGATGCCTGGATCCGAATCGTTGTGGTAGTCGGCCAGCAGATCCTGAGTCAGTCCGGCCCGGTCCACAAGTGGCATCACGGCTTCGGAATATTCTCCAAGCGACAAGATCAGAAAATGCCTGGCCGATGGCTCGCGTGTGCGCTTCAAGTCAGCGATCACGATCGACGCAGGGACACCGTATCCCGACAGATAGTGCATCAGGTAACTCGACAAACGAGGATCGTGACGCTCGAACAGCGCGGGCAAGATATCCGTCATCCCAAGCTGCAACAGGGCGACGGCCGAGCGAGCCTGGCGGCGCGCGCTGGCATCCTGCATGGCATCGCTCGAATTCAGTTCCAGCGGCGAACTCAATTGTGCCCAAAGCACCGGTAACGCCGCGTCCTGTTGTTCACGCAGCACCGGCAGAAGCACCGAGAATTGCCGCGGTTCGGCTTCCTGAACCAGATTCGCCAGAAGAGACGCCCGATTGCCGCCATACTCCGCGAGCACCGTCGCCGCCAGAACGCGCTCTGTCTCGGGACGATTCTCGTCTCTGAAGATCGCGGCGAGGGGAACAATCAGCAATTCCTGCACAGGCTCGAACGCTTTGGTCCACTGGCCGAGGACCAACGGGTTTTCGGCGACGAAGAACCGGGCGATGTCGCCGACGATGTTCTTCCATTGCGGATTGTCAGGATCATAAGCAGCCAACAGGCACCCTCGCCGCACACGTTGGGCCGCGGTGCTTGTCGCCAATTGCAGTTCGTTCGAGAGTCTGGGAACCAACTGGTCGCGATAATTCGCCAGCGCAGTGCGCATCACGAGCAATTCATCGATCGAAACGCTGTCCAGCCGGCCGTACAAATAGTCCACCTGTTTGGGATCGTCAGGCAAGAGCGCCAGTCCCACCCGCAGTCTGAGCGAAGAATCGTCCCCTGAGTCCTTTGCCAATTGGCGCAACCGCGGGCTGGCGTAGACGCGAAGCGGTTCCAGTTGCTTGATCAGATCGGGAAGGCGCGGCGACTCGGTCGATTCCAGGCTGCCGACGAGCGCCTCGGCCTGTGTCCGCAGGCGAGTCTCATGCAC
>JAFEBR010000562.1 GCA_018242565.1 Planctomycetota bacterium
CCGTCTGGATCAGGTCGATGGCGGCTTCTTTTTCCAGGCGCTGCTGGATGATCTCCATGTGCAGCATGCCCAGACAGCCGCACCGGAAACCGAAACCGTGGGCATCGCTGGTTTCCGGCTGGAACGAAAAACTGGCGTCGTTCAGACTCATCTTCTGCAGCTCTTCGCGGAGCTTTTCGAAGTCGGTGGCGTCGATCGGATACATCCCGCAGAAAACCATCTGTTGCGGAGACTTGTAGCCGGGCAGGGGGGCGGCGGCAGGACGCGATGCGATGGTGACGGTATCGCCGACGTGGACGCTGCTGAGGTCTTTAATGCCGGCGACGATGTAGCCGACCTGACCCGGGCCGAGTTCGTCGCACTTTTTCATGTCGGGACAGAACTGACCGACTTCCAGGACTTCGTGCGACGTTCTGCCAGACATGAACAGGATTTTCGAGCCCGCACTGAGCCGGCCTTCGACGACGCGGACGTAGGTGACGACGCCGCGGAAGTTGTCGTACTTGCTGTCGAAAATCAGGGCCGAGAGGGGCGCTTCGGGGCTGCCACTGGGGGGTGGTACCCGTTCGATCAGGGCTTCGAAGACACTTTCGATGCCGATGCCCGATTTGCCGCTGACCATCAGCACATCGCTGGGGTTAATGCCCAAAACGGTGTGCATTTCCTCCAGGACTTCGGGGGTGCGGACGACGGGCAGGTCGATTTTGTTAATGCAGGGAATGATGACGAGATTGGCGTCGATGGCGGCGTAGGCATTGGCCACGGTCTGGGCCTGCACCCCCTGAAACGCATCCACGAGCAACAAGGCCCCTTCACAGGCTGCGAGGCTGCGGGACACTTCGTAATGGAAATCGACGTGGCCTGGCGTATCGACCAGGTTCAGTTCGTAGTCTTGCCCTTTGTAGTTGTAGTGAATGGCAACGGCGCGGGCCTTCACGGTAATGCCCCGTTCGCGTTCGACATCCAGATCATCGAGGATCTGGGCACGAAACTCGCGTTGGGTGATGGTGCCGGTTTTCAGCAGCAACTGGTCGGCCAGAGTACTTTTCCCGTGGTCGATGTGGGCGACGATCGAGAAATTGCGGATGTATTTGGGATCCATACGAAAACGGTCGAAAACTCAATCAAGGACGTGGAAATTGGGTCATCTCAGGCGGCGAGCATCATAACGAAGCCGGCCCGATTCGGATATACGAGCCGGGGTGCCGGGGGAATTCACCCGGTCCAGGAAATGGCCGGCCGGTTGAAAGGCACTTTTCGGCGGACACAACCGGCGTGGCAGGGCCGAGGGGCGCCCGTCCCCTTTTTTCGTCGATTTTTGCCGGGTTCGGTCAGGGCTTGACGCGATCTCCGAATTTCAGGCGGGCGCAACCGGCGGCCCCGATGTAGCCCGCATCGCCCCCCAGCGTGGCATATTCAATCTTGGTTCTGGCCGCAGGGATGGGGAACGCCCGCTTCTTCACTTCGTTGCGGATTTCCTGGATGAAGCGGCGCCCCAGCGGCGTTTCATCGCGACCGAACGTCATGGCCCCGCCAAACAGCACCATTTCGGGGTCGATGGTGTGCATGAGTGTGGTGGTGCCCACGCCCATGTAGCGGGCGGTTTCCATCACGAGTTCGTCGCAGAGTTCATCACCCGCCTCGGCGGCCTGGGCGATCATCAACGGGGTCAGCTTTTCTCCCTGGACGATATGTTGCGAAACCGACGATTTCCGGCCGGCGGCCAGGGCTTCTTCGCAGCGGGCGATGATCGCGCGGGCGCCGGCGTAGGCTTCCAGAGTGCCATACTGACCGGTGCCACACAGGCGTCCGTGATGCATTTCGACGATGATGTGACCGCATTCGGCGCCATGCGAGTGCGCCCCTTCGATGATCACATGGTCGATGATGATGCCGCAGCCAATGCCTGTCCCCAGTGTCCAGAACACGAGGCTGGACGCTTCTTTCGCGCCGCCAGCCCAGAATTCACCATAGGCGGCGGCATTGGCGTCATTCTGCAGCACGGTTGGCAGTTTCAGCCGTTCCGACAGCAGATCACGAATGGGAAAATTGATCCAGCCGGGCAAATTCGGGGGATCGACCAGCAGTCCCTTGGGGATATCCATCGTGCCGGGCGTGGCCAAGCCGACGCCGCGCAGGTCGGCGTGCGACAGGCCACTCTGGGCGATGGCCGCCTCGGCGGCGCGGGCGATGTTTTCGAGGCCGATCTGTGGTCCGCGCGTGGCTTCGGTTGTCACACTCAGGTGCGACAAAGAACGACCGTCGTCATCGACGACTCCAGCCTTGATATTGGTTCCCCCGACGTCAATCCCAACGTAGTAGGGGGCTCGTGTATTCTGCAAGCTCATGGGGCAAAGTATAGACGCGCCACGAGCCCACCGTAAAGCGCGCCCACCCACGCTGTGCCGGGGCTTTCAGTCGCTGTGTGACCCGGGAGTTGGGGCTGCCGCGAATCGGACTTGTTTTGTTTCAACCGGCAATCTGGTGGACGGCAGACAACCGTCAACGGGCGCATTGACAGTGGTGCGGATGCGAGACAGACTACCGGAACACACGCCGAATTTCCCGCCACTTTCGATTCCCGCCGAGGAGTGCTCATGCTGAATCGTCCGTTGTTGTTGCTGGCGACAAGTGCGTCATTGGCCGGTCTGGGTTTAATTTGTTGCGCTCAAGACCCGGCCGCCAACCCCAACACGCTGGTGGGGCACACCGACCCGGTCTATTCGGTCGATTTCACGCCGGATGGCTCCCGCATTGTGACGGGCAGTTTCGATAAAACCGTGCGGTTGTGGGATGCGGCGACCCGCCAGAGCATTCGCACGTATCAGGGGCACACCGGGTTGGTACTGACGGCGGTGGTTTCGAAAGACGGCACGCGGATCGCCTCGGGGTCGCTGGATAACACCGTGAAAATCTGGGATGTGCCGGTGGCCGCGCCGCGCGCGAGTTACGAAGCCCATAAGCCAGCGGCCGGTGCCGTTGCGATCAAGGTGGATGGAACCGTCTATGCCACCGGAGGAGCCGACAAACTCGTCAAGTTGTGGACGGCGGCGGATGGAAAACCGGTACGGGATCTCGCCGGCCATGCGGGGGCGGTGCGGTTCGCCGATTTCCGTCGCGACAACGCCCAATTGGCTTCGGCCGATGACCTCGGAATGGTGCATCTGTGGAACCCGGCCGATGGTGCCGCGCAGGGGAGCTTCGGCGCTCACAATGGAGCGGTCACGGGGCTGTTGTATCATCAGAACAACGCGTTGATCCTGACCGCCGGGGCCGACGGTCTGGTCAAGGCCTGGCCCACGCAGATTCCGGCACCGCGGCCCATCGCCGGACATGGCGGAGCCATTACGGCGGCGCACGCGAGTCCTAATGCTCAGTTCATTGCTTCAGCGAGTGCCGACAAAACGGCCCGCTTGTGGAATCTGGGAAATGGACAGCCGATTCGCAATCTGGACGGACACGGCGGCGTAGTGACGGCGATTGCCGTCAGCCCGAACAGTGCCCAGGTCATCACCGGTTGCGACGACAAAATCGCCCGCCTGTTTGATGCGGGCAGCGGTGCTCTGGTCAAAGCCTTTCCCGCGTTGCCTGCCGCGATTACGGCTGTCACGGTGCGACCGGATGGAACGCAGGTCGTGGTCGGCGATGCCGGCGGCGTGGTCAAGGTGTTTAACGTGGCGGACGGGGCTGAGGTCCGCGCTCTGGCGGGGCATGCGGGAAAAATCACCGGGGTGGTGTTCACTCCGAATCAGGCGCAGATTGTGACGGCCAGTGCGGATAAGACGTTGCGCGTCTGGAACTCGGCTGACGGTGCGGCGATTCGATCGACCGACACAGGGGCCCCTGTTACCGCGCTGGGGGTCTCGATCGACAATGCCCTGGCGGCCGTCGGCGGAGAAGACAAGTTGATTCGCCTGTTTGCACTCGCCGATGGTGCTGCGAAGGAGACTTTGACGGGGCATACGCAACCAGTGTCGGCGGTCAGTTTTGCGAACGACAATTTGAAACTGGTCTCGGGTTCGGCCGATCAGACCGTACGGGTCTGGGATCTGAGGCTCGGCAAACAGATGCAGCACTTCGTCGACCACAAGGCGGCGGTCACGGCGGCTTCGTTCGTCGCCGACAATAAGTCGATCGTGTCGGGCGGGGCTGACAATTTACTGGTGGTGAACCAGGTGTCACTGCAGCGAATGCATGTGGCGGACGAAAAGGGAGTCAACTCGCTGGCGCTGTCACAGAATGGCGCTCAATATGCCACGGCGAACGCCGACGGTTCGGTGAAAACGTGGGACATCAACTCCGGAAACATGGTGCGGGCCTTTGCGGGACTAGCTGCGCCAGCACTGTCTGTGGCGTTTCATCCGAACAACCAGCAGATCGCGGGGGGAGGCAACGACAAGACGTTGCTGCTGTGGAATCTGAACGACGGCAATGTGCAGTTGAAATATCCTGTCGAGTCGGAAGTGGTGCGTCTGGCGTACAGTCCCGACGGAAAGAAGTTGATCGCAGCCAGCAATGACCTGGCGATTCGAACATTTAATCCGACGATCGTGCCGCCGCAGCCCAATACGCCCGCCCCGCCGCTGGCGGCAATTCAGACGATGAAGGGGACGACGGCGGCGATCAGCAATCTGGCGTTCGCGCCGGATAACCGCACGGCGTTGTCGGTGGGGGCTGACGGATTTCTGCGGGTATGGACGGTCGCTTCGCCGGAGGCGGCATTCAACCTGGCCGGACATCAGTCGCAAATTTATTCGCTGGCGTTCAGTCCGGACGGGAATCACCTGGCGTCGGCTTCGAACGATAAGACGGTCAAAATCTGGGATCTGGTGGCTGGCAAGGAATTGCGGACCCTGGCGGCCCAGGGAGGCCCGGTGTATGCCGTGGCGTACAGTCCCGATGGCAAAACGGTCGTGACGTCGTGCGGCGATAAAACGATTCGCTTGTTCGATGAATCGAACGGAGCTGAGATCCGACAGTTTGCCGGGGCCGAGGGGGCCGTCTATTCGGTGGCGTTTCATCCCAACGGACAAACCATCGCGGCGGCCGGTGTGGATAAGAAGATTCGAGTCTGGAACGTCGGCAGCGGACAGTTGCTGACGACGATTACCGGACACACCGACGATGTCTATCGCGTGCAGTTCAATCCGGCGGGAACGCGACTGATGTCAGTCGGGTATTCCGGGGTCGTCGATGTGTGGGATGTCAATAATCCCGCGAAACCCCTGTTCAGCAAAAAGCTGCCGTTGGTGGTGTATTCCGCGGGGTACTTCCCCGATGGCAAGCGGGTCGCGGTCACCGGCAGTGACGGCAAAACGCATCTGGTCGATCTTCCCGCCGAGGCGATATAGCGGCAGGGGAATCACGAATTGACTGAAGTCGGTTCGCGACGCGTCCCGCCCGCTGCACAGTTCTGGGAAAGAAATCGTGTCCGACGACTGGCAACGTGTCATCGAGCAGATTCACGCGGCGGCACCGCAGACGGTGCTCGTCCTGACCGGCGGAGGTGCCGCGTCGATCGCGGATCTGCTGGGAATTCCTGGCGGGTCTCGGTCGTTGCTGGAAGCGGTGGTGCCCTATGCTGAGTCGGCGCTGACCGACTGGCTGGGGCGGGCCCCCGAAAATTTCTGTTCCGAGGAAACGGCTTTGGCCATGGCGGCTGTGGCCCGGCAACGAGCCTGCCAGTTCCTGAGTGCGCAGGATCAGAAAGCCGGATCA
>JAFEBR010000563.1 GCA_018242565.1 Planctomycetota bacterium
CCGGAATCGAAGACTTTTCGCCCCCCTCAATCCACACGTCAGGATGAAAATCACCCCGCGTGTTGTGCGTGACCTGCGACCAGCCGGCGACCGTACGAAAATCGTCGCTGAATTTTCCGACGTAAACTTCGACTTCGGGCCCACCACCGCCAATGTTGTTGATGTTGGACTGCACCTTGTAGGGCCCGGTCATCACGAAATATAGCACATGATTCGACCAGCGGGGATGAAAGACTTCGTAGCCTCCGATGCCGGGAGCCGTGTTCAAGGCGACCTTCCAGCCGGCCGTACCATCGCGCGGATAGAGATAGACGTGACGATGCGGGCCATCGAAGACCCAGCACAGGTAGCTGTTATCGGGGGCCAGCGAGGCCCAGCAGCCATCAGCTCGTTTGCGGGTGGCGCGCTGCACCAGATCGAGCGTCCCCCCGTGCGGCCACGGAAACTCCCCCGCCGCCAGTGTGCCGTCGGCCGAAAGCTGAAAATTGTCGGGGCTGATTTCCGTTTTGTCCCACACCGGCTCCCACCCGGCCTTGCCATCCAGGCGCATCCGCCGCAACGATTTGAAGTTGATCGTCTGCGACTTACCCACCTGCGTGCAGGCATACACCCAGGTCGTGCCGTTCGTCGGGTCGCTCCACACCTCGACAGCGAAGCCCGCCCCCAGGCGACGCAGTTCAGTGCCATCCCAGTTGACGACGAAAAACTCCTTGTTGATCCGATCGGAAAACACAATCCGCTGGCCATCCGGAGTCAGCAACGGCTTGGAGTAATTCTGAATGGTCTCCAGGATCGGACGCTCCCCCCGTCCATCCTGGGTGTCGAACCCCATCAGCTTGAGTTCGCGCCCCAGCGCGATCGTGTCATTGTGGTTCGGACTTTGATCCTGTACCCACACGACCCGGGTTCGCGCACCGGTGAGAGTGGGGAGATCAATCAGAGGCTCGGCGGCGATCGTCGGCACGGCCCAGGCCCAGAGCCAGAGCGCACCGCCCCAGACCAGAAAGCACACAGGGCGGCGTGTCATCTTGACGGTCACAGGTGCCTCCGAGCACAGGGCTGACGCGGCATCCGACCCGACCACGGATCGGGCCACTTCCACGAGCACTGCGCCCCCCACTGGGGATTGATCAGACAGCCCAGTCGGCACCTTACTTTTCGAAGGTGGCGAGGAACGCACTGCGTTTGTTGACGGTCGACCAGGTGCGATCCAAGCCGCGGCCTTCAAACGTCATATGCAGTGTGTAGGCCGGGTGGGCGTTGTCCACCTTCGTCAACGGCGGATAGAACACGGTTTCATTGGTACACACGCAGTCCCCCTTAGCGAGGGCCCGCGTTTCGATCTTCGACAGCCTGCCCGCCGTGAACACTCCTTTGCCCGAGAGATGATCGTTGGTCAGCGTGATGGGCGCATCGAGAACTTTCACAACATCCTTGGCCAGATCGCCCGCACTGTCTTTCACAAAGCGGATCAGAGCCGCTTTCTGTTCGGGCGTGGCTTGCTCGTCGACCACGATCACACCGGTGATCTTGTCCGGCTTCACGTAAAATGAACCGCCGAACCCCAGGGTGTCATTCGACTTGATGATCAGAGCCACACCCAGACCGGTAAGATCCTGCCCGGCCCAGGTCCCGGCGTCGATCCGCCAGGCCATCACCGCCTCTTTGCCGGCGATTCCGACTTCGCCATTGGCAAAGCAGGGCCCCGTGTACACATCGCAGGTGCGGGCTTCGAGGTACTCTCCGGAAATCTGGCCGGCCCAGCTTGTGGAGACAAAGCCCAAGGCCACGGCCCAACTCGCAAGTGTTGCCATGTATCGCATGTTTGAAGGTCCTCTACCGAACGAATTCCCGAAACGGACGGAATCACCACTGGCCTGATTTTCGCAACGCCTCTCCACAACGTCAAGCAGTTTCCCTGTCGGACCACACCTCGCCCGCCTGGCCGGGCAATGCTGCGACACGCAAACCATGTGGTGTTTCGATTCCCGGAATCTGTTCTGGACGCCACCAGGCGGCCAGTGTTCCCCGCCGGCGCATACCCGTTGGGCGGGCGCGGAGGATGCTCTGTGCTGCCTGCCGCGGCACAAGAAAAAACGGGCCACGGTGAACACGACAGTCGCGTCCACCGTGGCCCGGAAAAAGGCCCGCACCACTTAAATCCAGCCTGTCACACGGGCTGGTACCTGACAGATCGCACTATTTGGCGGCGACATTAATCGTCGTTTTCGCCAGCAGCAGACTGTTCGCCGTATCAACCACCGTCAGAGTCTGGAGTCCGAGCGTGCTGAACGTCAGGCTGAAGACGTGCACTCCCTTATCCTTGCTGCTGAAGGTGTACGACTGACTGCCTCCCTTGGCATCGGTCGTGGTGATCTGCACTTTGCCCAGGTAACCCGTCGCCACGTTCCCGAAGGCATCGAGCGCGGACACCGTAATCTTGAAGCCCACCCCCTGTGTGACACTGGTTGGGGCCGAGATACTGAACTGGGTCGCCGCTCCCGCTGAGACCACGATTCCCGATTGAGTCCCGACAACCAGCGAATTGGCGGAATCAATCACACTCAAGGATTGCGTCCCCGCCGTTTTCAGCGTGGCGGAGAAGACGTGGACGCCGGCATCCGCCGCCGTGAACGTGTAGCTGGCCGGCAAGCCCGCTTTCACATCACTGCTGCTGAATTTGACCGTCCCCACGTACCCGGTCACAACGTTCCCCGCAGCGTCACGGGCCGACACGGTGAACGTGTGCGCGACCCCGGCCGTGGTGGCCGGGAATCCACTGACACTGAAGGCTGAGACAGTCGCCGTCGAAGGGGTGACCACAATGCCCGTGACCGATTTCGTGAACGCCGCGTTCAGCGTGTCAGTCACCGTCAGGGTTTGAGTCCCTGGCGTGCGGAAGGTGACATTAAACGTGTGCACCCCACTATCCTTATTACTAAAGGAATAGTTCGCGGGCAGTGTCGCCTGCGCATCGCTGCTGAGGAACTTAACCGTTCCCGAGTAGTTGGTCACCTTGTTGCCGTAAGCGTCTTGGACGGTGACAGTCACCGGTTGCGACGTACCCGCGACGGTGCTGTTGGTAACGGCGACCGAGTAGGTGCTCGCGGCTGCTGCTTTGACATTGACGGCCGCCAGCGTACCAGTCGCCGCGCTGTTGGCACTGTCGGTCACCGTAATCGACTGCGAACCCGCGGTTTTCAGCGCGACAGAGAACACGTGTTCCCCGGCGTCAGCCGCCGTAAACACATAACTGGCCGGAACGCTCGCCTGCGCATCGGTCGAGGTGAACAGGGCCGTGCCAGTGTAGTCCGTGATCACGTTGCCAAACGCATCCGTTGCCGAAATCGTCAGATTGAAGGCCTGGCCCGCAGTGGCGTTAGTGGCCGAAGTCGTTTTCAACTGGAACGCATTCAACGCCGCCGTTGTGATCAGGAAGTCCTTCTGTGTCGCCGTGAGTTTCAACGGGTCAGACGCGTCGGTCACGGTCAGGCTCTGCCCCCCCGAGGAAGCAAACGTGGCCGTAAAACTGTGCGTGCCCGCATCAGCCGCCGTAAACGTATAACTGGCGGGGAGAGTGGCCTTGCTGTCGGTGCTGGAAAAGTCGATCGTGCCTCGGTAGTCAGTCGCGGCGTTGCCATAAGCGTCACGGATGGTGACCGTGAAATTCTGCGCGGTGCCGGCGACCGTACTCTGAATGGTCGTGAAGCCGACCGACGCGGGGGCCGCAGGAGTGACTTTCAGACCCGTCTGGGTCAAAGTCACGGCGGAATTGGCGTAGTCCGACAACGTGACGGCGTGGGTGCCGGCCGTGTACAGAGTCACCGGAATGTCTTTGACTCCCGCATCCGCCGGGCTGAAATAGACATACGAGAGCGGTGCCTGCGGATCGGTGGTAGCGACCGCGATCCAACCCGAGTACACCGTCGAAATGTTGCCGAAAGCATCATAGACCGTCAACGTGGTCGTCTGCGTCTGACCGGCCACGGTCGCCGTCAGGGCTGTGGCGCTGTACCGGGTCCCCCAGCCAGGAGTCACGGTAATCACTTCGCTGCCTTGAATGCCCGGATTGGCTAGTTCCGTCGCGGTCAGCGTTTGCGTGCCCAGCGTGAGGGGGGTCACGGCGAAAGTCCCCTTGCCGTTGGTCAGCGCGGCATCCGCCGACGTGCTGGAAGCGGCATCCGAAGTGGCCAGATGCACCACCTGGTTATCGCCTGTCGCCACGTTGCCAAAGGCATCGACCGCCGTCACCTGGACGGCATTCGATGAGCCGATGTAGCCACTGCCCCCGGTCACACTGAGGGCGACGGCCGCCGCAGGTGTCACGAGAACCGCACCCGACACCCCGGTGAACGCCGTCGAGGTGGCATCGGTCGCGCGAAGAGTCTGACTCCCGGCGGTTTTCAAGGTGGCCACAAATGTGTGCGTACCGGCGTCAGCCGCCGTGAAGGTGTAATCAGCCGGCAGCACCGCCTGCAAATCGGAACTGGTAAAATGGACCGTGCCAACATACGTGCTGGCGAAATTCCCATACGCGTCGAATCCCGAGACCGTCACCTGGGCCTGTTCACCAGCGACACTTGTCGCCTGCGCCACCAGCGAGAATTTCGTCGCCGGTGCCGCCACGACCGTCACTGTGCCCGAGGCATCCGGCAGAAATGGCGAACTGACGGAATAGGCCCCCGCCCCAGCGGTGAAGAGCTTGGCGGCGTTGGCAATCGTATGCACGCCACCGTCCGCCAGGCTGAAGGTGTAAGAGACGGCAGCGGTTCCCGCGGCACCGCTAATTCCGACCGTGCCCTGGAAGTTGGTCACAATCTGTCCATTGTCATCGAGTGCCGTGACCGTGACGGCGAACGGGGTACCAGCCGTGGCCGAGCCGGTGGTCGTGACCGACAAATGGGTGGCGCCGGCGAGCAACTGCAGATCATTTTTGGCATTCAGGGTTTCCGTAACCCCGGCCGGAGCCACAGCCGAATTCGAGACAGCCACCGAGTCAAGTCCACCGTCACCATTCAGATCACCCAGCGCGATCGCTGTCCCACCCGCCGTGCCGTAGACGGTGGGGGCATAGAAGCCCGACGAACCGCGGCCCAGCAGCGTCGTGCCGGCATTCGTCACCACATCGATGTGGCTGTCGCCGTTGAGGTCTCCCAGTTCCAGTTCCGTCGCGCCGACGACATTATAGGTTGAGTCCGCCTGGAACCCACCCACGCCGTTGCCGGTAAACAGTCGAATCGACGCGCCATCCGAAGCGACCAGATCGGCTTGGCCATCCTGATTGAAGTCGGCGACCTGAATGCTGTTCGTGGACATCCCCAGGTTGATGTAGCTGATCGAACCGAATGTCCCGTCGCCATGGCCGAGCATTTCCCCGACGTAGCCCGAGCCGCTTGACTGGATAAGATCGAGATGGCCATCGCCATTGACGTCGGCGGCTTCGACATCGAGACCGCTGGGGCCAATCGCCAGATTACGAACCGGCAGGAAGCTGCCGAGGCCAGAGTTCAGGAAGAGCTGGGTCGTGCCCCCGTACGAAAAGCTGGCGGTCAAGACGTCGTCAAAACCGTCTTCATTGACGTCGGCGATTTCCACATCGTTGGCATAGGCTCCGACCGGATAGACCGAGGGAATCTGGAAAGTCCCGTCGCCGTTGCCCACCAGCAGATCGATCGAGCCTCCCTGGTTGGTTACCAGATCGAGCTTGCCGTCGTGATTGAAATCCGCAATGGCCATTTTCGTGCCGGTCCCACCCGCCGCCGACGTCACGGCAGCCTGGAACGTGCCATCGCCGTTGCCACGCAACACGCTCACCGTGGCTACCGACGAGTTGAGTTGCACGATGTCGTTATTGCCGTCCGCATTGAGGTCGGCAATGATTACGGCGGTCGCCGAGGTACCCGCGGTCACAGCGATCGGCGACTGCATCGTCAGCAAGACTCGGGCTTCCATCGACTCGACCTGGACCGGCAAGCTCCCCTTGCCATTCTCATGTGCACGCCGTCGCGAAGTGCGGCGCCGCATCTGCAAACGCGTGAACAATCCATCCAGCCAAGCCGAAATCAACATAAGGGAACTCCCGATCCAGAAATGTGTGAGGTGATGCCAGTCAGATCAATCACCACGAAGAACTCGCGGGTGCAACGATTGGCGGACATTCACAAAAGGGAAATTCATCCAAGGACTCCGCCAGAAAATTCCCACTGCAGAGATTAACCCGATCAGCCCCTGGGCATTTCAGCATGAATTGTCTGACCGCTTCAGACTGCTGGCAGGTGCGGCACATGTCGGCCCCTGGTGCCCCGCAATTCCGCCCACGAAACCCAAAGCCCGACGTTTCCCTAGAGTGTCGATCTGCGACAGGGGTCTCACGAAACCACTCTGGCTCCGAGGCGTGTACCACCCGCTCTGCGTGTGCCCAGTGAGCCCATGCTGGTCGCCAACCGAGGGGGGCGACGTACCGGCATCTCTTCGCGCGGCACCTCGCCGGCCTACCAGACCGGGGCGTTCCTGATACTGACGGTTCAGTCTTCCAGACCGCAGGTTTCCGCGCCACTGCGCGAGGCCAGCGCTTCGAGCAGGGTGCCTTTGCCACAGGGGGTTCGGGCCACGGAAAAGTTCAGCATCCGCACACTGCCATCGGCCATGCAGACATTGCCCCCCCCGGGATGGAACGACGAGAGCGAATTGAAAGCACAATTGTCGTGCAGACTGGCGGGGCCATAAAAGGCCGGCACCGGGCAAGGGCCCGAAATACCGTTCTTATAGCTGTAGTCGTCGCCAAACACCGCCGACAGGGTGTCTTCCACGCAGCAACGCGTATCCCACCAGCCCCATTGACCGTCAGCCGGCGGAGCCCGTTCCGCCAGCAGAATCGTCTGGGTCGTCCCATCGCGAACCCGCGCCATGGTGACGACCATCCGCTCGGGCGCCTCAGAATCGTCGGTGATGACCCCGTTGCCCTCGGTATGGCGGTTCGAAAAAACGCCGACGTACCAGGTGAACCCATAATCGGGGATGCGATACTCAGGACCGCGCGGATCCGAGGGACAGCCCAAGGGAGGAAATGCGTCCTGTGCGATCGCCCGGTCGTAACCCAGTTGTGGCGAAATCTGACGGCACCACGATTCAAACGAACCGCTGTCCCAACGAAAGAAATTCCCAGGCGGTTCGTTCCCCAGCATGGTTACCCCCCGCGGTCGAATCGTGTTCCGCGGAAAGTAGCCATAGGTCTCATGAAAATTCAGGCAGGTCAGACCGACCTGCCGCAGGCGATTTCGACAATCAAGATTTCTGGCTGCTTCGCGACTGGCTTGAATCGCCGGCAAGAGCAAGGCCAGCAACACCCCGATGATCGCCATGACAACCAGCAGTTCGATCATCGAGAAGCCCGCGTGCGCCCGGACTCGCCAGCCAGGCGTCCGCTCGAGGCGCTCCCGAAAACTCCGGCGAACCGTGCTGTGAACCGCAGTCATCGGAAATCAGTCTGAATCAGGAGACGGGTGAAGAGGGGCCGGGCCCCCAGACGCTTCCAGACACCCGGGATCATCGGCCGCCGCCAGCACTTCAGAGTAGAGATCGCGAGTCACAACTGCCAGCGCTGGCGTGGGGCGGCGCTCCAGAATCTGCTCCAGCCCGCTTCGCGCGGCGGACCGGTCACCCAGAGCCAGGCGGGCCTGACTGAGAAAATAGGCAGCCCAATCGCAGAACGGCCGCTGGGCGACGCACGCCGTAAACCCAACCTGGGCTTCCGCAAAACGGTGCAGTTCCAGGAAACAGATCGCTTGCAGCAGGCGGGCCCGGAAGCAATCGGGCTGGCGTTGCAGCAGGCGTTCACACGGTGTCAGGGCGTCGGCGAAGCGTCGATGTCGCGCGTGATCCAGCGCCGCCAAAAATTCCCCCAGAAACGGGTCGGGCGGATACTCCGCCGCGGCTTCCCGGGCCTCCACGGCTTCGCTGGCCCGGCCTATGGAGTCCAGCAGATTCGCTCGCCGGGTATGAAACTCGGCAGCCGCCAACTCGGGGTACTGCGCCAGATGGTCGAGGGCCGCGGCAGGTCCCGCATCCACTTCAACCACATCCGACCACACCAGTTGCAGCAAAGTCCGCTCGGAACTCCAACCGGGATCGTCGGGTAAAGTCAAATCCCACGCCAGTTGCAGCGCTTGATAGACCGGTGGCCCCGGGAAGTCAGGCGCGGGTTTCAATCCGAGGCTGAGAATCAGCACTTCGTCACGGCGTTCTTCGTATTCGCGCGGATGTGCGCGCTGACTCCAATTCCGCTGCACCACTTCCCGATGACTTTGGTCGAGCCAGCCGGAAACTCCCAAAAGCTGATCCGCCAGCCCCGGTTCTCCCTGAACCTTCTGCCACGCGGCACGAAACCGACCGTGTGCCACCTCGGGCTGACCATCGGCCAGTGCCTGTCGCCCCCCGGCCACGAGTTCTTCGACCTGTTGTGCCGTTTCCGCCAACCGCCGTTGTTGTTGGTAGTGTGTGAACGTCGCCGACGTGCCCCGCACCGTCAGCAGGACTGCCAACACCGTAGTGGACCGTGTATGCCGACGACTCCATTTCCGGACCCGCTCGCGAAGCGACGGTTCGGGAATGTGCCGCAGCGGCAGGCTGCGCAGGTGCCGTTCGAGATCCTCCCGCAGCGCGGCGGCGGTTTGATACCGCCGGCCTGGATCGGGTTCCAGACAATGCCGAATGATGGCACTGACGGCCGGGGTGATCGCCGCGTTGTGCCGCTCGACCGGTGCCGGTACCGTCCGGCGGTCAGCCTGCAAGGCCGTAATCAGTTCATCGAGCGTCCCCTGACGGAGGGGGAACGGACCGGTTCCCGCCAGCAGTTCGTACAGAATCAGCCCCAGCGAATACAGATCACTGCGTGGATCGGGGGCCGCGGTCTGCCCCTGAAAACTCCGCAGTTGCTCGGGTGCCATGTAGGGCAGCGTGCCCCCCACATACAGATCGCGCAGCCGATGCGCATCTTTCAGATCCTGCGACAGATTGAAGTCGAGCAGCATCGGTCGGCCGTCGTCGGCCATCAGGACATTCGCCGGCTTCAGGTCGCCATGGACAATGCCCCGTTCGTGCGAATGCTGCAGCCCATCTGCCAGTCGCGCTCCAATCCACAGCACGGCTTCGACATAACTGAAACGCGACAGGGTCTTCAGCTCACCCGGCAGTTCCGTTTTCTGTTCGGGAACCGTCGGCGCGCGAAACGTGTCCGCTGCGAAAGGTTCCCCTCGGGGAACAGGCGACGGGCCGGGTACCGATCGGGCGGGGTGAGCCGCGCGGGTCCGCAGGTCCCCCAAAGTCAGCGTATCCACAAGATCGCGTCCCGAGGCGGGAACCTGGCGGCGTCCGTGGATCTCGCGAATGACATCGCTCAGCGTGACCGAACCGAAATACGGCATGCACAACGCCGAGAGTGGGCCCGCCTGATGCACAGAATAGATGGGAACAATGTGCTGATGCTGCAACTGCGCCAGCTTGTCGGCCTCGGCAAACGAGTTGCCAGAGACTTTTAATACGACTCGCCGCTGCGCTAATTCCCCCTGGCGGGCCAGGAAGACGCGACTGAACGCGCCGCGCCCGAGTTCCGACAGCAGGCGAAAGTCGATAAACGTCATGCCAGCCGTGGGAAACGGCAACTCGCCCTCCCGGCCCCCGTTGTGACCGTTCGAGCGATCGGTCAACAGTCCCGCGCGAGAGTGACCCGCCCCGGATGCCTCGCGCGCTGCAACCCGGGGCCACGCTTCGATGATGACCCCGTAACGGTCGGTGTATTCCTGCGGAGAGACCAGTTCGCCTCGCTGCAGGCGCGCCCGATATTCCTCGAACGCGATGCGACTGAGCGAATCGCCATGCAACCGTAAATCGGGGAACGCTGCGCAGTACGCCTCGATGGCCAGGGCACAGCCGGCTTCCCACCGCAACTCCAGATCGACACGCACGAGTTCGAGTAACGTCTCGCGATAAGCGGGATGCGAGGACGGGGGCAGGTAGTCGGCAATGGCTGCGGGTTTCGCGACCGTCCAGGCGTTTTCGAACGCCGCGACGAACTCATCGACTTTCAGCCAGTCCTGTGCGGACGCCTTCCCGTTCATGTCTCAATCTTCCACGCGAATCAAGTCGGCCACCTGCTTCCGGATTTCCTGGAGAATGCGTTCGACAGAGCGTTTCGAGCGCCCGACCTGTCGGGCAATCTCGGCCACATCGCGACCTTCAATTCGCATTTGGATGATCTCGCGATGTGTCGCCGTCAATTGGTCCAGGGTCTCATCAATCGACATCCGCAAGATGGCCAGCGACGTGGCATCGTCGTCATCGCCGGCCGCTTCCAGGAAGGCATCTCCCACCGACGCGCGGACATCCCGCTTGGCGGCCCGGTGATACCGTCCCTGGGCCTGAATCTTATTCAGGCCGATGATGACAAACAGATTCCACAGGTCCTCGCCGTCGGGGACGTCGTACTCTCCTTTTTCCACCCGACGAAAAAACGTCCGAAACACAGACTGCACAATGTCGTCTGAGTCGAGGCGCGAGGCGAGATCGGGGGAGCATTTCGCGTCGCTTAACCGTCGCAACCGTGCGGCATAACGTAAGAATAATTGCGTGGCCGCATCCTGACTCCCCGTTCGCAGCCTCCGCAAGAGGGAGCGATCGGACGTCTGATCGGGCGGCACATCACTTCCGGCAGGAGATTCGACCATAACAGGCACCTGCCGTCTGAAAAGTCGATTTGCGACCTTTGATCCGCCAGGAATCTTTCGCTTCGGACATAAATATTCTGAGAAAGGCACGACCATCCGCCCGTAACCCCGGATACCTGGCCGGCACAACAGCCCTTCTGACCGCAACGGGGGGCCAGGAAAACCACGGCGTATTTGCCATTCACCACCCTGTAATCGTACCGCCGTAAGGTCCCGGAAACAACTTCCGTCCCCGAACTAACGACACACACATCCCCCATTTCTAAATCATTCCCCCGCTTAAAAAGG
>JAFEBR010000564.1 GCA_018242565.1 Planctomycetota bacterium
CCCGACTATCCCGGCGCGCCGGGAGAACCTAGAACCTGGCGGTTAACCCCGACGATGTCGGGACTCGCTCTACCGAATGAAAAAAGGGAAGGACCGTTGTCGATCCTTCCCTTAAAAAGCTCCCCAAAGGCAACGCTTTAAGAACTCCTTTCCAAAGAGTCAATCATCGAGAGTCCTGCGCCGCAAGGACTTACGACTTCCGGATCAAATTCGGTGTCCCCGAATCCAAAGGCAACGGTTGCGAACTTCGTGCACTGAAGTTAACGCAAAACACTCTTTGCCTGTTAACCTGGAGCCGTTAGTTTCGCAGTGGTCTTGGGAAACTGCACCGCGAGCATGTGCCCACTGAGATTCGCGATTCATCCGAGAACGATTTTGGCGTTTCAGATCTTTTCTCTAAGACGACTGGGCCTGCGGATGCCCGCTCGGTCGATGTGTCTATCTGGATCGCGTGTGAGATAGACACCTGCCGCGAGAGGCCTGTGCGCGGCCTGACGCTTGCGGATCAACAGAACGAATTAGCTCGGCAAGCCCGCCGATTAAGGATCGGTCGCGACGGAGTGGCTCTTGTTGTCTGGACGGGAGCATAGCTTCTGACGGATCACGCTGGACGGACGATGCGCTATAAAAAGAGTGACGATTCCTGCACCGTCACCAAAGCGATTTTCGCGTGCGCCGGCAAGAATGGAAACCCAATCGCAGCGTGACACCACGCGGCAAGACGACTTCCACCGCTGGCCCCGTGGAACCGATCCCGAATCGAGGGGACGACACTGGAGTCATCCCGGGACCATCGACCAGTTCCACTTGCATGAACCGGCGGCCCCTGTTTGACTGCCGCTGTGGTGTCGAGACGGATTCAACGGCCAGGCGTTTGCGTTAGGAAAAGTACGACGGCAGGCCCACCCATTCACGCCGGCAGAATGCCGTGATCGTCAGCCCGGACCGCTTCCAGCGATCGAACCGCTCCCTGACCCTGACTGCCGTCAACCATGGTTTGGGCTCCTTCCCCCAAACCCATCGGCATCTTCCGGCACCCGACTCGATCCGCAGTTCGACTGGATCGGCGGGACGCTTACCTCCTGCCTACCTCGCTGATTAGACCGGCCGGCCGATGCACAGTTGCCGGGTGACCGGTCGCGCGCTTCAATCGACACTGACCCGGGCGGAGGATACGGCTCTGCTGAGGAGCAGCCGGAACGCCATCCCCGAGGCCTAAACGGCGGGCGGTTGGCCTTCACGCCGCCGCTCGGCCTTCCCTTCTTCGGGATTGGCAACCATGCGATAAACCTTCGCCGCACGAGGCCGCGAATTCTCCGACACGATTTCCTTCACCACTCGCCCGTGTCGGTCGGCCACGATTCAAGTTCACGGTGAACCAGGACACGGCCATCCGTCTAGAGCCCCGTTCTTCCCCTTCAAAACTGGATCTGAACCATTGGCGACGCTCTTCTGAAACGTGCGATACCTTCCTCCGTGACCTTCGTGTGCCGAACTGCAATGCGACCCAAATGTTTAAGCTGCCGAAGGCTCAACAGACCTGCGTTCGTTACACCAGTATCAGATAAGTCCAGTTCCGCCAGACCAACGATCTTGACGACGTGTTCAAGTCCCCGGTCTGTCAATTGCGTATTAGAAAGATCAAGCGTGGTCATTTTAATAAACCGCTGAAGATGCTCAAGCTCAGCATCTGTGATTCTTGTGCCTCCTAAATATAATCTATCCATTTCCGTTACCCGTTCAAAATGGGCGAATCCCGAACCCGTGATTTTCGTTCCCGACAGGTCCAAAATGCGAAGCGCTTTACACGCATTCGGCTCTTGAACACCACAATCAGTCACGCTTGTTCCTTTTAAGGACAGAGTATATAGCGTCGGGAACGACGCAAGATACGGGATTCCTGTGTCATTCACCCGTGTGCCAGATAAATCCAATACCTCAAGCCTCGCTAATGCCTGAATGTTCTTTACTCCAGCGTTGGAAATTCCCGTATCTTTGACCGACAATTCCCATAAGTGCGAAAGACCTGACAAATGAATCAACCCAGAATCTGTTATGTTTGTTCGGGACAAATCCAAACAACGCAACCCATTAACTCTAGCGATCTGTTCCAATCCGGCGTCAGTTACCGGAATCCCGGCGACCGACAACTTTCTCAGGTTCTCAAGCCCAGCAATACACTTCAGTCCGGAATCGGTAACAAAGGCATTGTCCAAGCAAAGCGACGATAATCCGCGATTGCTGGCAACGCTTGCCATTCCCGTGTCATCTATAGGACACATGGAAAGGTCTAACCGTTCGAGGGAATTGAGATTCGCAAGGCCGTAACCGCTCACTCGGCTGCGGCACAATGCCAAATACGTTAGACTATGCAATGTTCTGACGCCATTCAGGCCAGAATCGCTAATATTTGTATCGTTTAAAATCAATGTGGAAAGCTCAGACAACCCAGCTAGACTTGTAATTCCAGCGTCTGAAACGCTGGTCTTAGACAAATTGATTTGTGTTAGGTGTCGCAGTTTTCCAATATCTTTGAGACCGTCATCATTAACTAACGATCCTTGGACATCCAATCGTCGCAACTTGCTAAAACCAAGCGCTGCCATTCCCTTTCCAGTCACGAACGTGCGGCCGAGATTCAAATACGAGACTTTAGTAAGGCCATGCAAGTGCACCAATCCGGCATCTGTTATTTTCGTCCCTTCTAGATTTACCGAATCCAGAGACTTCAGCGGCTTTAGATGCGCGAGAGCGTCGTCCGACACGTCCGTTCCTGCCAAACCAATGGACCGAAGCCGAGACAGGCTAGACAGATGACGCATGCCGCCATCGGTAATAGCAGTGTGCGAGACATCGATGCGTTCAATGCAGGGAAAGTGGTCAGCGAGGACTTTCAAATGTGAATCCGTCGCCAATGAGTGTCGCAACTGGATATCGAACGCCGGGGCTAGAATCTCGCAACCATCATCGCTCCCAAGAATGTCGCTCCAACAGGGGGCATTTTTGGTGTCACGCGTTACGAATCCGCCTATCGATTCAAGTTCGCGAATCGCAGCCCGTGCTTGGAACTCAGTCACGACAATCCACAAAACCCCGCCGACGCTACTGACAATAAGAATGCAGCAATAGAGTCGCAGTGATACTACTGTAGGCTGCCTCGGCAGCCGGGAAAAATCGTCGCTCCCTCGCGTTCTACTTAAATTCACCATCTCGACACCGTTACTTGAAATGCAATTGTTGCCATTCGTGTGTTTCGTGCAAACAATCCACCCATAAGATCGCCTCATCATCAAATCGATAAAAGCAGAGGTGGCGGCGGCACCGCAAGGAAGCTACCCGATTTCATTCGGGCGTCTTCACGTTGCCTTTGAGTCAGGGAGTCTTTATGCTGCCTTTGAAGGGATCTATGCACGAAACGAAATAAGCCTCAAGCTCGTCGTTTGTCTTTTTAAAGGTGCAGGCTGAAGACACTCTCGCACTTTCGATCAGGCAATCTTCGACAGTTGTGTAACCTTTAATTGTGAACCACGCCGAGCCTTTTGAGCACATTCCGGACGTGCGGTACGCAGTCACCTCGTCGCAGAATGTTTTGCTGCAGTCATCTTTGGCAATTCCGCCCAAATCGTGCTTTAGGCAGTCATTCAGCTGGTGGATGTATTCGTGAAGGAGGGTTTCAATTACAGCACCACACCTTCCGCCTGCTTTTGTTACATTCAGCGAAATCTCTTTGAAGCAAAGCTTGATTTTGCCTTTTTCATACACACCGCCTTCCTTTAACTTGCAGTCGTCTGAGCAAGTCACATTCGGTTTACAGCCTGGACGCATTTCCGTCCATGTGAATAATCCGATTTTCTTCCTGACTGTTCCCATTGCAATAAGCGCTTTATATGTCGCGTTGTTTTCAGCCTCGTCTACACATTCTTTACAAGCCTTTTTTGTGCAATCCTGCATTAATCCCATGGGGTCAATGCCGGATATGGGATCCGAGTCTGTATATAAATAAGTGTTCACGTCACCGATGATACCTAATGGGTCGCGGGTTAGCCAATTACCGGACAAAGGTGTTAAAAGACGGTGCCTGATTTGGTAAAGCACCGTCGCCGAGTCGACATGATATCCGGCAAATAGTGTCTCCCAGG
>JAFEBR010000565.1 GCA_018242565.1 Planctomycetota bacterium
GGAACACCACAGGGTCAGGCCCATTACGAACAGCCCACGAACGAACGCCCGGAAAGGGCAGTGTTGGGATACACTCCGCATCAGGAGAGACTCCACAGACTTACAGGAAGGAACGCGGGCAGATAACCGACAACGACGATTCAGGCAGGGGGTGCACCCGGTGGAGCACCAGTTCAGGCAGGAGCTTAAAACAGTTCCTCAAAGAGTGACTGCAGCAACGGTCGGCGGTGGGGCACCTCGACCAAGGCCAGCTAAAGTCTATGAATCGCCGAGGCAGTTGTCAATTTTTGGCTGCCCGACGGGGCTCATCAACCCCTCACTTCACCCGGCTGAAGCAAAACTCATTTTCCCAGCAGAATATGGTCGTGGCGGGCGAACATCTGCTGATATTGCTCGTACAGCGCCGCAGCGATCGCCGGGCTGGTGTTGCGCCAGCGGGCGGGGCCCCCTTTGCGCAAGTCGTCATCGGGGAGGTCGGCCAAGAGAAGCGCGCGGCGCGAGATTCCGGCTTCGGCCAGAACTCGTCCCCGCCGATCGAGGATCAGACTGTCTCCCACCCCCACCCCGGTATAACCACAGGGCCCCACGCCGACCGATTCGGGGACGATCACGTTGGAGCGGGCTACGTACACTCCATTATCAATGGCGATGGCGATGTGATGATTGCGGACTTCGGTCGTGTGATTGGCCAGATACTCGTAACTGATGTAATTGAAGTGCGGCGTGAAAATGATCTGCGCCCCCTTCATCGCCAGAATCCGGGTGGGTTCGATATACGACGTATCCGCGCAGATGGCGATGCCGTATTTGATGCCCCGCTGTTCGAAAATCGGGAACTGGTCGCCCCGGGTTTCGTAATTCAGGTACGCATAGGTCTTCGAGTAAGTTCCCAGAAGTTGCCCCTGACTGATAACCGCGACCGTGTTGTAGACGTTGCCATCGCGCCGTTCATCCAACCCCAGCAGCAAGGTGCATTTGAATTTGCGAAATCGCTGCAGCATTCCGCGAAAAAACGGCCCCTGCAGGTCGATCGCGTATTCCGGCTTGAACTTCGCCGGTGAATAGAAGCCGTGTAGAAACGTTTCGGGCATGGCCAGAATCTCGGCTCCCGCCGATTCGGCCTCGGTCAGTGCCGCTTCAGTGGTTGCGAGATTGGCCTCGGCATCTCCAAACACCACTGGACCTTGAAACACGGCGATTTTCATCGATTCTTCCTCAACAGAGACAGCATCCTGCAAGTACAAAAACCGGAATTGTCCTTCCAGGACGATCAACTGAAACAGGAACCCATAGCCAGGGCACTCAACAACTCATCGTTCGAAATACCCCAGCCGACGCAAGTACGAAACACTTTCGATGATCCGGGCCTGGTAGTCGGGCAGTGTGAATTCCCCGTCGGATGGCGCGCCCGCGATTTCGATGGAATACGGCCCCTTAAAACCACAGTCGCGCAAGATCTGATACACACGCAAAAAATCGACCGCCCCGCCGCGCCCCAACGTTGGAAAGTCGGCATCACCAAATCGACCACTGCTGTCTTTCAGACGAACATGCTTCACGAGATGGCACGATTTGGCCAACGCCACTTCCCCCTGAATACTCTCATTAAAACACAAGAGATTGCCTGTATCGAAATTCAACCGCAAGGCGGGGTGCTGTAATTCGGCCATCACCCGCAACATTTCACGATGGTTGAGACACAAGCCACGCTGCAATTCCAGGCAGACGATAATCCCCAACTGACCGGCGTAGTCGCCGATCTGACGCAGATGCGAGTACACCGTGTCACGGTCAGCGTCGCTCTCGGCACTGCCCGCGTCGCCGACGACCCATTTCACACCAAAGTGCGAGGCCAGATCGAGTTTGCGGCACATCAGAGCCACATTGGCTGGATCGAGAGGGTTGCCTGCCAGGCATGTGAAACTGCAGACCGAAACGTCGGCTGCCCGGAGCGTCCGATCGAGTTGCTGCAAATCGGCCAGGGTGGAATCGGTCGTGATCAGAGGGGGATCGTCATAACGCGATCTGAGCCCGGCAGTGCGAATGGGGATTTCCAGGTACTGCACCCCAGCCTCGCGTACGTTCTGGATCGCCGCCGCCCCACCCAGGTGGCCATAACTGTTCGTGTGACAGGCAAGAATCGGTGGCATGGGAGAATCGTAGGGCACTGACTAAAGAATTACAATTTCCCGCCGTCCCGGGCCACGTCCGTTGCGCAGTCCAAACATTGGCGCAAAATCTCACCCGAACGATCGATCCCCAACCGCAGGGGTAACCCTGGACGTCAGGTTGCAGCGCCGAATGGCAATCGAACTGCAACCTGACGGGACCGTCTGCTATCTTGGAGTACTGAGAGCGGACCACATTGGGTTGCCGCTGTGATCGATTTTTGTGTGAGGACACTCCGCCGATGCGCAACCGCGGGACTTCTGCTTCAGGGGGCCGCTCAAATGGCATGAACCGGGCACTCCATAAGGCTGGCACAGTGGGCCGCAAGATCATCGTCGGCTGCTCTGTCTGGTTATGCGGCAGCGGCTTTTTACCGCTCGGACTGCATACCGCGGCAGCCGCCGATCAACCGGCAGAAAAAGGTTCTGTCGATTTCAGTCGGGACATCCTGCCGATTCTGTCGGACTACTGTTTTACCTGTCACGGCCCCGATCAAAACCAGCGAAAAGCGGATTTGCGGCTGGATACGCAGGAGGGGGCCCTGCGAACCGAGAACCCGGTCATCGTGCCAGGAAAAAGCAGCGACAGTGAACTCATTCTTCGCATCGTCAGCACAGATCCAGGGGAGGTCATGCCCCCCCCGAAGTCAAATCGCAAACTCTCGGCCCGCCAGATTGAACTGCTCAAACAGTGGATCGATTCCGGAGCGGTCTGGGGCCGGCATTGGGCCTATGAAGCGCCCCGTCGTCCGCTGCTACCCGAGGTCAAACGCAGCGACTGGGCGCAGAATCCTATCGATCGTTTTATTCTCGCTCGACTCGAACGTGAGAGGCTGACACCAGCCCCCCCGGCCCGACCGGAAACGTGGCTGCGGCGCGTCACCCTCGATCTGACGGGGCTTCCGCCGACACTCGCTGAAATCGAAGACTTCGCGCGCGACTCATCGGACCAGGCCTGCCAGCGGGTCGTCGACCGCCTGTTGAATTCGCCCCGGTATGGAGAGCGGATGGCCTGGGATTGGCTCGATGCGGCCCGGTACGCCGATACAAATGGCTACCAGGGGGACCCGACGCGCTCGATGTGGTTCTGGCGGGACTGGGTGGTGGAGGCGATGAATCGCAATCTACCGTTTGACCAATTCACGCTGGAACAATTGGCGGGAGACCTGCTCCCGAACCCGAGTCGCGAGCAACTGATCGCGACGGGGTTTCATCGCAATCACATGATCAATGGCGAAGGGGGGCGAATCGCCGAAGAGTCGCGTGTCGATTATGTGCAGGATCGAGTGGAAACGACCGGAACGGTCTGGATGGGGCTGACTCTCAACTGCTGCCGGTGCCACGACCACAAGTTCGATCCGGTCACGCAGCGCGAGTATTACCAGTTGGCTGCGTACTTCAATTCGATTGACGAAAGCGGAGCCACCGATGCATACCCGCAGGCTCGCCCGCTGTTGCCCGTCCCCACCCCCGCGCAGGAAGCCCGCGTGGCGGAAATGAAACAGCGCGAGTCGACCAGCCAGAAGGCTTTGGCAGAACTCGAGCAGAAACTGCGGGCAGGTCAGCCGGATTGGGAACGCGCACTCGCAGACCAGACCGGAAAACCACAATCCCCCGAGTGGACCGTCTTGACACCCATCACGGTGCAGTCGCAAGCCGGCGCGACACTGACCGCCCAAGCCGATGGGGCCGTTCTGGCCACGGGAGACAACCCGGCCCGCGATACGTTTGTCGTGACGGTAAAAACCCCAGGGCCGGCTTTGACCGGCTTGAAGCTTGAAGCCTTGCCCGATGCTTCGCTGGTCAATTCGGGTCCGGGGCGGGCCGACAACGGCAACTTTGTGCTGACGGAAGTTGTCGTCACAGCGGACGGACGCCCGTTGAAGCTGCTCGCGATCGCCGCGGACCACGAACAAGGGGGCCTGCCTTTGACACAGGCCGTCGATGGCAAGAACGACACGGGTTGGGCCATTCTGCCTGAATTTGGCAAACCTCACACCGGGATTTTTGAGATTCAGGATCTCCCCACGTCGGGCACGGCAGAACGCACACTGACGATTCGCCTGGAGTTCCAATCGATCCACGTCAGCCATGTCATCGGCAAATTCCGTCTGTCCACGACAAGTGCTCCCGTCACAGTGCTGCGGCCGATCTCCGAGGCGATCCGACAGGCGCTAGCGGTTGAGCCCGAAAAGCGGAATGACGCCCAGAAAAAACTGCTCTCGGAATATTACCTGGGAACAATTCCCGGTTATGCCGCCACCAAGCAGCAGGCGGAGGCGGCCCGCCAGGCCCGCGAGCAGGCGGAAAAAGAGATTCCCACCACCATGATTGTCCGTGACCTGCCGCAGCCGCGCGAGACCTTTGTGCTGCTCCGCGGCGCGTACGATAAACGAGGCGACAAAGTTGCGCACGGCACGCCGACCGTACTGCCGGCTTTGGCGACAACCGCGCCCCCCAACCGGTTGGCGCTGGCCCAATGGCTCATTTCGCCCAGCCACCCATTGACGGCCCGGGTGACCGTGAACCGTTACTGGCAGACCTTTTTTGGAACCGGCCTTGTCAAAACAGCAGAGGATTTTGGGGTCCAGGGAGAAAAGCCCTCGCATCCCGAACTGCTCGACTGGCTGGCCCGCGAGTTTGTAGACAGCGGCTGGGACGTCAAGCACATCCATCGGCTGATTGTGACCAGTGCCACCTATCGGCAAAGTTCAAACGCCGGGGCGGACCTCATCGAACGCGATCCGGAGAATCGACTGCTGGCCCGTGGTCCGCGGTATCGCCTGCCGTCGTGGATGATTCGCGACCAGGCGCTGGCGGCCAGTGGTCTGTTGGTCAATACATTTGGCGGCCGCGGCGTGCGTGGCTATCAGCCACCAGGAATCTGGGAAGACGCCACGTTCGGCCAGATTCGTTACGAACAAGAGCATGGCGATGCCCTGTACCGACGGAGCCTGTACACGTTCTGGAGGCGCATTGCCGGCCCCACGATGTTCTTCGACGTGGCCAGTCGGCAGACCTGCACCGTCAAAATTGCCCGCACCAACACGCCGCTGCATGCCCTGGCCACCCTCAATGATGTAACTTACATTGAAGCGGCCCGCGGGCTGGCGCAGCGGGTATTGCTCAACGGACCGCCCGACGAACGCGCCCGACTCGCCGAGATGTTCCGGTTGATTGCCACCCGGCCGCCGCAGCCACCGGAACTCGAGATCTTGAGTCGCCGCCTCGCGGGACTGTTGACGACGTACCGCGAGAACGAATCGGCTGCCCAGAAGTTAATCAAGGTCGGCGAAACGGCAGCGCCGCCTCAATTGGCCGTGCCCGAACTGGCCGCCTGGACCAGTCTGGCAACGCTGCTCTTCAACCTGGACGAGTCGCTGTCCAAAGAGTAACACCGAGCGCCCCACCCTGCCCTGCTGCCCGAGGATCTGCACCATCATGACTTCCCTGCCGGCTCATCTCGCCCATTTGACTCGACGTCAGTTTCTCGGTCACCAGGCTGGGGGATTGGGTACAGCGGCCCTGGCAGCCCTGCTGGGCAAGGAACTCGCCGCCGCACCGCGCGGCGCGAACGGAGGACAGCCTGAATTTCCCAATTCAACGCCGCGGGCCAAGCACGTGATTTACCTGCTGCAGAATGGGGCCCCACCGCATGTCGATACGTTCGACTACAAACCTGCGATGGTCGAATACCGCGGACAGGAACTGCCCGAGTCGATTCACAAAAACCAGCGACTCAGCACAATGACGGCGGGGCAAAAGCAGAAACTGGTCCTGCCGGCGTTTGCACCATTTCGACAACATGGGCAGTGCGGCGCATGGGTCTGTGACTTTCTGCCACACACCGCCTCGATCGTCGATGACATCACGTTCATCAAGTCGATGCATACCACGCAGGTCAACCACGCCCCGGCGATCACCTTTTTTCTGACGGGAGCAGAACTGCCGGGCCGGCCCAGCATGGGTGCGTGGACGAATTACGGCCTGGGAACAGAATCAGACGAGCTGCCCGGATTTGTGGTGATGACCTCGCGCGATAAAGAAGCCTCGTGCGGCCAGATCTTTTACGACTTTTACTGGGGCAGCGGCTTTTTGCCGACGCGGTTTCAAGGGGTCAAATTCCGGGGCAGCGGCGACCCGGTGCTGTATCTCTCGAACCCCGAAGGCATCAGTCGCGAAGTCCGCCGGGGCCTGCTCGATGATCTGGCCAGGCTGAACGAACTGAAATACGCCGAATCGGGAGATCCGGAAATTGTCACCCGTATTGCCCAATATGAAATGGCGTACAAGATGCAGACCAGTGTGCCGGAACTCACCGACTTTTCGACAGAACCCGAAAGCGTGCTGAAGATGTATGGTCCCGATGTCCAGCGGCAGGGATCATTCGCGTACAACTGCCTGATGGCCCGGCGTCTCGTCGAACGCGGGGTGCGGTTCGTGCAGTGTTTCCATGCCGGTTGGGACCACCACCGCAACCTCAGCACCCAGTTCGAAATTCAGTGCCGCGATACCGACCAACCGTCGGCCGCCCTGGTCCAGGATCTGAAGCAACGCGGCCTGCTGGAGGACACTCTGGTCATCTGGGGGGGCGAGTTCGGCCGCACGCCGTTCTGTCAGGGGGATATCAACGACCGAAAATCGCTCGGTCGCGACCATCATCCGTACTGTTTCACCATCTGGATGGCCGGCGGGGGAGTCAAGGCCGGTTTCAGTTACGGAGCATCGGACGACTTTGCCTACAATCCGGCGGTCAACCCGGTCCACGTTCACGATTTTCAGGCGACCGTGCTGCACCTGCTGGGAATTGACCATGAGCGACTGACGTATCGCTTCCAGGGACGGGATTTTCGCCTGACAGACATCCATGGCCAGGTCGTACGGGAAATCCTGGCCTGAACCGGCCCGTTGCCGGCCGAATTGCCGGGACTTGACAGGCGTGTTAAAATTCACCAGAGGTCGGTCTACAACAGCATCAGCCGCGTTGCGGGCGGGCACAATTCGAGAGATTCGTCGGCTTCGCGAGCGGGACGTGGCATGAATCAACGCACTAATCCTCTGTTCTGGTCGTTCAGCGCCGGCACCTGGTGTGGCGTGAACCTGCGGATCAGTTGGCTGATGCCGATCGTGTTGTTCATGTTTCCGTTCAAACTGGGACTGACCCTGGGGTTGTCGCTGTTTGTCGTGATGTTCTGCAGTGTGCTGCTGCACGAGATGGGCCATATTCTCGCCGCCAATGCGACCGACGGTGCGGGAGATGAAATCCTGATGTGGCCGCTGGGGGGGCTGGCATTCGTGCAGACCTCGTCACCCCGGTCCGAGCGAATCACGGCCGCGGCGGGACCACTCGTCAACCTGCTGCTCTGCGGATTGTTTCTGCCGGCGGTCCTGGTCTCCGATGCGTTGCCCGGTGTCTTGAACCCGCTGACGGTCCCCTTTTCTTCCGACACATTTGGCCGCAAACTGATCTCTGACATTCAGGTGCTCACCTTCTGGTTCAACTGGGTGTGCCTGTTGATCAACCTCGTTCCGGCTTACCCCATGGATGGCGGCCAGATCCTCCGCAGTTTCATGGTGACGCGCATGGGCGCGGGAATCGGAACAGAAATCGCCATTCGGATCGGCATGGCGGCCGCCATTCTGCTGGTGATCGTCGACGTGATCTTCCTGGAGCACATGCTGCTGATCTGCATCGCCTTCACGATCATCCTGCTGGCGCTCAACGAGATCTACCAGATGCAGACAGGCGAAGCCTACGACGATTCGTTCATGGGTTACGACTTCTCGGCAGGGTACACCAGTCTTGAAAAGTCAGAGCCCCCCAAGCCCCAACCCAAGCTGACGCTCTGGCAACGCTGGATGGAACGACGCAAGTCCGAAAAACTGCGGCGTCAACTCGAACAGGAAGAGGCCAAAGAAAAGCAGTTGGACGCTATTCTGGCGAAGGTCCACGAAAAGGGACTGGGGTCGCTGACTCCGTCCGAGAGCCGGATCCTGAAACAGGCCTCCAACCGTTATAAGAGCAAGGGAGGCGGGCCTGAATAACGGCCTCGCTCGCTGCTTCTCGCCCCCTCGCGCTGGCGTCAGACGAATTTCAACAGAGGAAATTCTTCGCCGAGCACCTTTTGCGCCGAGCAACCCAGCCACCGTTCGAGTAACGTGGCGTAAACGCTGCGAAAATCGGTGTTGAAGATCAGGTCGCCTTCTCCCAGTTGATCGAGACGGGGATAGGTGCCATACAACCCACCGCGGATTCCGGCTCCCTGCACGAACAGGCACGACGCCGCTCCGTGATCAGTGCCGCCGCTGGCATTCTCTTCAACTCGCCGTCCGAACTCGCTGAACAGGCAAATGGCGACCCGTTCAGATAACCCCAGCGATTTCAAATCGTGATTGAAGGCCGCCAGCGCCAGTGACAGGTCTCCCAGCAGGCCGGCATGCGTGGCCAACTGCCCGGAATGGGTGTCGTAACTACCCTGCGTCACGTAGACGACCCGCACCCCCAGGTCACCCGCAAGCATCTGCGCCGCCCGCTTCAGGTGCCCGCCCAACTCGGTCGCGGGATACTCGACGGTCGATTGATATTTGTCGGCGGCCCCCTGCAGTTTGTCGACCGTCCGATAGAGCGACTCGGCCTGGCCGCGCAAGATCCGCAATGCGGGGGAAGAGCCTGTGTCACCCGAAGCGAGTTTGCGACGCAAGGCAATCCCCGGCGGATTGGTCTGCTCAGCGGCAGCGAATGACAGTAGTTCCCCCACGACCGGAATCATCGTCCGTTCGGCCTGGCAGGCCTGGGGCAGGCTGCCTGTCAGCGCCAGTGCCGGCAACCGGTCTGACACGGCAGGATGTGTCAATTCGTCAATACTGCGGCCGATCCAACCGGTGGCGGGAGGGGTCGGCTTGAGGCTGGCACTGTGCCAGATCTCCATGGAACGAAAATGTGAGCGGTCGGGCTCGGGATAGCCTACTCCCTGGACAATGGCCAACCGCCCCTCCTGGTATTCATCCGCGAGGAATTCGAGCGCCGGGTGCAGGCCCAATTGGTCATTCACTTTGTGCAGGCTCTCGGCCGGAAGCGCCAACGTGGGGCGATGCTTGTGATACAAGTCGTTGTCGCGAGGGACGAGCGTGTTGAGACCGTCGTTTCCCCCCGACAATTCCACAACCACGAGAATCTTGTCGCTGGTGGCGGCGGCATAGGCCGCAGCCGCCGCTTGAGCAAATAACGGGACCGGAGCCGCCCCCAGAGCGACCCAGGCCGATCCGGCCAATTGCAGAAATTCACGACGCGTCGCAGCCATGATTGAGATCCTCGCCAACAACACTCAGCATACTTGAAACTCGGGAAGAGCGAGCAAGACACCTACCAACTGACGGACCTTGAGGGCCCGAAACGCCGGATCGTCACGAAATTGTTCGGGAGCCGGACCGGACTCCCCCTGCAAAAGAAATCGCTCGCACTCCACACGCCGATCCGCCGACCAGTCTCCCTGAAACAGTACCTGCCCCAAAGTCTCGACCAGAACCGCAGGCGATCGCTGATTGAGGTCGACCAGTTCGTCCACCGGAAAGTGTGGTCCCCAGGGATTTCCTTCCGAATCCAACGCAGCGATTGACTGGGCGTACGACATGCGCGCGGCGAGCGCCGATGCATGGATCCACCGTTCTTCACCATCCCAGCCTTTAACATTCGGCGGAGCCAGCAATTCCTGCCCCATGGCATTGAGCGGGCCCACCAGATCGAGAGCCGGTTGGCGCAAATTCAACATGCGATTTATGCCGATCACAAACTCAACCGGGCTGGAAATCCGAGTCCGCCGACAAGCGTCCGAAAAGAAGTACCGCGACTGGAACACTTCCCGCAAAAACAAGCGGGTGTTGAGCTGAGTCTGGTCGAACAGGGCGGCCGCTTCGTCGATCACCTCGGGAGCGGGGTCGGGACATGCGAAGAAGCGGAGCAGCTTGCGGGCAATCTGCCGGGCCGTGGCGGGATGGGCCACCAGCAGATCAATTACATCGGTGCCATCGAACCGGCCCCGTCGCCCGAGAAACTGCTTGGCACCGCCGTCGTGCTGTTCAGGGTGAAACTCAAATTCAGCTCCATTGCGATGCCAGCCCGTGAAAGCCCGTGCCGCCTGCTGGACATCAGACTCGGAGTAATGGCCGATTCCACAGGTAAACAACTCCAGCAATTCTCGGGCGAAGTTCTCGTTGGGATGCTCTTTCACGTTGGCCTCGCCATCCAGCCAGACGATCATGGCCGGATCCTTGGCGACTGCCAGAACCAGTTCGCGAAAACTGCCAAAACCCAAACGACGAAACAGGTCGATCTGCTGCAGCATTAACCGGGTGTCGCCCACTTTCTGAACACCCGTCGCAAAATGCCCGTGCCAGAACAACGCCAGTTTCTCGCGTAACGGAACACGTGTCGTGCGCAGGCGGTAGATCCACCACGCCTGGCAAGTGGCCGGATCAGCCGTGTTGACGAACTGCCCCCCGATGGCCTGGAAGGTGCGGGCAAACTCCTGGTCTTCTTCAGGGACATCGGCGAACAGGTCGTCGAGTGCTTCTTCGAACCCTTTCTGAACTGCCGCGGCGACCGCGGCGGGTGCTGCTCCAAAACCGGCACGCCGCAGCAAGTGCGCGGCTCGGGCGGCATCGAAGGGGTCAGCCGCCGAAGGAACGAAAGGTTCAAAGTGCTTACCAGCCATGCCAGGCATTCTCTGCAGAAGATGACTTGTTCGGTGCGTGTCGCCTCATTTTCCCACGCCACCTGACGGCTGGCAACAGCGAACCGTAGGGCATGGACGAATCTGCGATCTGGAAACAGACATCGTGCCAGGGGCACATTTCGGGTACAGCGTCAGCATCTGCGTCGGAGTGTCGGGATCAGATCCCCGCGGGCAGGTTCAAAAAGGTCTCGAACCGGGCCAGTTCTCGTTCGAGCTCAATTCGGAATTGTCGGCTGCGGGGACGCGACCGGACGAATCCCAACTGGATGTCGAGTTGGCCACCGACTATTGCGGAATTGGCCCAGCCGATGACCTGGTCTGCCCACAGCAATGGCAAGGCGTAATAGCCACGGACACGTTTGGCCACGGGAGTATACGCTTCAAATCGATACGCCCAGCCCCAAAACTGCTCGAAACGAACCCGGTCCCAAACCACCGGGTCAAAGGGGGCCAGCAAGCGGACAACGGGAGTCACGTCGATGCCGTCCGAGTCACAGTCATCCATCAGATACACCACGCCCGCTACGGTTTCCTGTCGCAGTGTGCCGGACAGCACGAGCGAACGCACTAAAACCGTTATGGGTTCGGCAGGGGGCAGCAGGCGGCGAATCGGCGTAAGGGCCTGGCGTAGGCATCGCAAAGACACGGGCGAAAGGATTTTCACAACGGCCAGGATGATCTGACGCCACCGTTCCGCAGTCGGGCACGCATCGCTGGCGGGCCGTGCCTCGTAGATCCGAATTCCGTTCTTGCGTCCGGCGACGCGCAGCAATCCCCGCTGATGCAATCTTTCGAGCGCGTGGGTGGTCGCCTTGGAAAATCCTCCCCAGGCATTAACGACGCGACGCGAACCGAATTGTGGCTCCAGTTCTGCCGGGTGCAGCGGACCACGATCGCGCACAGTGGCATACACCCGTTGTTCGAGTGCCGTCAAACTCACCGCCGGGCGCGGATGCAGCCAGCGTCCCACCGGCCGCGAGAGGAAACCATACGCGTACAGCAAATCTTCATCCACATCCAGATCGGCATACTGCCGTTCGAGATCGCCGACCCGGTAGTCGTGGACCCGGTGGCGTAAGATCAGATCCTGGGCACGGGCCGGAGCGCGAATCGGATCCGCCTGAACGAACCCCAGTTTTGCGATCGCTGCTGTCAACGAAACCGGTGCAAACAGCGACTGGCGCAGGGCATGCCGACGCAAGCGCCGCACGGCGGGCGAACTCCGGAAAGGCAGTTCAGACACCACGCCCCCTCTCGACAAACACCCGCGAACCCGGTCGCATCACGGTAACCGGCAACAATTACTTGCGGTGGCGCACCGTATCGATCAATACGGCGGCCAGGATCACCAGTCCCAGCACCACCTTCTGGGTGTAGCTTTCGACGTTGGTGAGATTCATCCCGTTTTGGATTACGGCGATCGTGAAGGCGCCGATCAGCGTGCCGAGCATTTTGCCTTGGCCACCGCTTAAACTGGCGCCCCCCACGACGACGGCAGCGATCACATACAATTCGTACATGGAACCGTAGGTAGGCGAACCACTTTTAAGTTGCGAGGCCATAATCACGCCCCCGAGGCCGGCAACCAGCGCACTGGCCACGTAGGCAAACATCAACACACGCTCGACACGCACACCCGACAAACGGGCGGCTTCACGATTCCCCCCGACGGCATAGATGTATCGTCCCAGCCGCATTTTACTCATCAGCACGTGGGCGGCTCCGTACAGGACCAACATCAGCAGTACGGCATTGGGAATGCCCAACACATCGGCGCCCCGTCCCAACCAGACGAACGAATCAGGAATCTGGTACACCGATTGTCCCTGGGCCAGAATGTAAGCCAGGCCGCTGGCGACCAGCATCATGGCCAATGTGACGATGAAGGGGGGGATGCGGAAGATGGTAATCATGGCCCCCGAAAACGCCCCTACGCAACCGCAGGCGGTTATCGCCACCAGGCACGCGCAGGTCATACTGAATGCCGAGGCCTGCAGGCTGCCACCGAACTCGCGGATCAACAGGGTCGCCAGGACGGCTGCCAGTGCAATCAGACTGCCCACCGAAAGGTCGATACCGCCCGTGATGATCACCATGGTCATACCGATGGCCACGATGGCAATGACAGCAATCTGATTGGTGATGTTCAATAAGTTCTCGGCCTTGAGGAAGTTGGGCCAGCGGTAGGGGACTGGTTTGAGTAACCGGGGATTTCCCAGCGCTGGAAAATCTTTTTCGAGATCAGCAAATACCAACCAGGCTGACACGGGCTGGGTGCAGGCAATCGTATCGAGCGAGGCATTCGCTGCGGACAATTTCACCAACACTTCCCGCGCGTCGCGGGGTTCCCCTTTGACATTGCCCAGGACCTGACCACCCGCGGCGGAGATTTCGCGTTCGAGCGCCGCCGCGAAGGCCAGTTCTTCAGGCTGGTCACGAACGACGATCAAGACGCGAGGCTTCGATCCGAATTGAGACTGGATCAGGCCAGCCAGTTGTTTCGCGGCCCCTTCTCCCGAAGGGGACTGCTCACTGACGGTCACGACGCTGAAAAAGACGCACAGCAGGGCCAGCACGAAGATCATGCCGTATTCCGAGAACCAGCGGGATAACAATGACTTCAACATGCTGGTCCTCTCCTGTCTGTTATTCTGTTCCGATTGCCTGGAAGCGATCTGGCAAGCTGGAACCTAACGGGACTGCTGCGGATATTTCGGCGGTGTTGTCTGGCATTGCCAAGCTCAGCCCCTTCCGCGTGATTCTGGATCAACAAGCGACTCTGCCGTCGGGAATCAGAGCCCCAATGCCCGTTCCAGCGCCTGGCGCATCACCCGGGCATCGGGTTCGATGCCAGTCCAATACTGCACGCCGACGATGCCCTGGTTGACCAGCATGCCCAATCCATCCAGGGCTTGGCAGCCTCGGGCCTCGGCTTCGCGAATCCACCGAGTCCGAGGCGGGTTGCCGATCACATCGGCCACCACCATACCCGGACGCAAGGACGCTTCGTTCACGGCCAGGCGGGCTGTGGCATCATACAAACCGACCGAGGTCGCATTAATGACCACGTCGGTGGACGCCGGCACCGAGTAATCGCCAGACCAGACGACGAGTTGGCTGGGAAGGTTCAATTTGGCCTGCAGCAATTCGACGAGTTCCCGGCCGCGCTGTTCGGAACGGTTGACGACGGTGATGTCTTTCGCGCCGGCCAGTCCGAATTCGACGGCGATGGCCCGTGCCGCTCCGCCCGCTCCGAACAGGACGACCGATTTGCCTCGCGGATCCGTCACGGCCGCCAGCGATTTCAAAAAGCCTTTGCCATCGGTGTTTTCTCCGATGAACTGGCCGTCGCGACGCACCACGCAATTGACGGCCCCCATCACCCGGGCCGATTCTCCCAGACCATCGAGATGCTGAATGACGGTGACTTTATGCGGCAGACTGCAATTGAACCCGCGGAACCCCATGGCTTTGGCCCCGCGCACCGCGGCCCCCAGATCGGCGGGGGTGACTTCCATATTGACGTACCGCCAATGCAGACCATGATGCGCAAAGGCGGCTTCAATCATGGCCACCGTGGGATTTCCGGCCGCACCTTGCGACATCGACCCGACCAGTTCGTGCAAAAAATTCTGTTCGTTACTCATGCGTTCTTTCTTCTCGCGCTTCAGAGCGCTTGCGTCGTCTAATCAAGCCCCTGCAGTCGAGATTACCGGTGGGAGCCATCGACCAGGCCACCCAAGAGCTCATCTGGCGGGGTGATCGATTCGTTCTCCCGCCTGAATCCTTGCGTGTCCGGCGGGCAGGTCGCTGCTGCGATCGGCGGAGTGCCGATCATTTCAATTCCGGGTCTGCGGCGGCGTCGGCCTGGCGATACAGTTTCGTGGGAATCAGCATTTGCCCGGGGAGCGTTTCTCCTTTGGAATGGCGAATGATCGCGTCGACGATTTTAATTCCCATCTGGTCGGGAAACTGAATCGGGTCGGCATAGATCTTGCCTTCCTTGATGGCCTGCTTGCCTTCGGGTTGGCCGTCGAAGCCAATGATCACGACATTCTCAGCTTTACCCGCCTTTTCGAGGGCCGCCCGGGCACCGAGAGCCGAGGGATCATTGATGGCGAAGATTCCACGCAGATCAGGATGCGCCTGCAGCGAATCTTCGGTCGCCTTGAGCCCCATATCCTTGGCGCCGCCGCCTTCGAGTTCCATGGCGATTTCAATCTTCGAGTTCGATTTCGCGTTGTGGGCGTCAATGACTTCACGAAACCCTTTCACGCGCAACTGACAGGATTCCGCCTGTTTGAAATGCAGAATTGCGACTTTGCCTCCCGCTTCCCCCAGGGCTTCGATCATCGCATCAGCGGCTTCGCGCCCGCCACCGAAGTTATCGGTCGCAACCTGCGTGACAATTTTCACCCCGGGTTCATTACAGGGGATGTCGACCGTCAACACGGGAATACCGGCCGCATTGGCTTCCTGAATCACCGGAATGATCGACTTGGAATCGCAAGGGCTGAGCACAATGGCACTCACCTTCTTGACGATGAAATCCTTGATCTGGTTGCTCTGTTTGGCGACGTCTTTATCGCCACTGACAACGATTGTGCTGTAGCCATGTTCTTTGCCAGCCGAGACGATGTTGTCACCAATGACCTTGAAGAACGGATTCTCCAGGGTGAGCAGCGAAACGCCAATCGTCCCCTTGGATTGGGCACCGCTTTTCGCGAGTTGATCGGGCGCGGCTCCCGCCCCGGCAGAACCGCCGGGCGTCGCATCGGGTGCGTTGGAATTCGACGAAGGCCCACAACCCGCGACGATCATCAGAGACAGAGCCAGGGCAGCCAGAGCGCGACGTTGCATGATCAGACACCAGACAGGAAAGGAATACCAAAGATTCGCCAGAGCGCCAGATACGGATCCGGGATTACAGTTTTCCACTCTTCAAAAACTCGTGTTTGACGGCGGCTTTCACACGCGCGCCGGCAGCGGAAACGAACGTCACTTCCCCGGCACCAAACTGCACCGATTCGACAACGTCAAAGTCACGGGGAATCTTCACCACGCCCTGGATGTAATTCACCACAAACGGGCTGCCCGCCTTGATCTCGACCGCCGTCTGTGCCCCGGCTCGCGTCAACACGTTGTCGGCCACAGATGCCCCCAGGCCATCGGCGAAATGCGATGTGACGTCTTCGAGTCCCAGACAGTTGTTGCGACCATTCCATGGATTTGCGTGACGACCATGGTTTTCAATCCAGAACACCGTGCTCTGCAACACATCCGGATCTTTCAGCGAAAACCAGAGATAGCCTTCATCGGCATTCGTGGCAGTCGTCCAAGCCGGTCCGCCTGTTTTTTCCCAGGATTCATTAACCAGTTGCACCAGATCGGCGTAGCCATACCGGCCGGGCATGCGGGTCAGGTCAGCGTCGGGCAACCCTTTCGACCAAACCGGAACATGAGACAAGTCGTTCCACCTGGCTCCCGGCAACAAGGCCTGATATTCACGATCCTTGGGATTACTGAACAATGACGGACAGGTCATGCCAAATTTGAAGGGACTCGTCGCGATGCGAATGGCACCTTCTTTTTCGGGCATGGCCAGCGTGGCATGATGGCCCAGCGGCACCTTGCCGACAAAGCCTTCGATCGTATGCCGGGTGTACACGACGTTCTGTCCTTCGACGAGCGACAGTTCCTTAACGACCTTGCCCGGGCGAACTTTGGTTTCGATCGACAGCGTGAGGGTGGTCACCTTGCCGGACTGTTTGACACCGCCCGAAGTCCATTTCGATCCGGCGATTTCGCCATGGGGCGGGTGCTTTTCACCGTTGACGACTGCGGAGTTTCCGCCGAAGGGCATACAGAAAAAGTCGCCTCGCAGGGGAACCATGACCGGGGCCGGAATCTCGGCCGGTTTCTCGTCCTGCCAGGGGCTGATGTAATAGGGCAGCACCGGCTTCTCGGTCTTGCGATAGAACGTCACCGGAGCGAGATGTCCGCCTATCTCAGTGACCGCCGCTTCCACCTGGTCGGTGCTGATGACAAAGCTCGGCTGCGATCGAATGGTCGCCTGTTTGGCGTCGTCGCTCAACCCCGGCTGGATCAAGCCGGCCAGCACTAGGATTCCGCCCAAACCGACGCGCCCGAGGGGCCGCAACGCCGACAACGATTTCATGCAAAACCTGCCCGAAATGAAGGAAAACACGGGAAGTCAACACGCCTGAACAGGACGCGATAGAACGCGCTGTGACTATCCTGATGGCACTTCCCGGCTTTGTCAACGAGACGCATTTCGGGGTTGAATCTTCGGACCGTTGGCATCTGCCCAGCGTGCGCTTTAGAAAGCGGCGAGGAAATCGACGAGCGTTGGATCGCGGAGCGATCCACGACTTTGGCAGGTAGCCGAACATTGCAGGACGCCGTGGGAAGTCCGGCTTACTTCAGGGTCGCCTGACGAAAGCCGGAGACTTGTTCCATGCCGTCGACGACGTCATCGGGCAAAACATAGGTGTTGGCCAGAATCGACCGATTGTCCAACACGACTTCGGGATAACGCGAACCGGCCAGCACTTCGACGGCGAAGATTTCCTGGACAGCGTCTTCAAACCGCACAAACGCAACAACCTGGCGGGCATCGATATCGACGACCCAGACCCCGCAACATCGTTCGGATGCGGGGCGCTCGGCAATCGCAATGCCGCTGAAAATTGCCGACTCGCGAACTTGCGACAGCCCCACAAAGGCGTACGGCCCTGCGAAACTCAAGCCACGAGTAAAGCCGGGCAATTCGACGATTTGTTCGTAACGCCCGGTCGCCGTATCGATCCAACCCAGTCCACCGGCCCCCGAATTCAGCAACCACAGGCGATCCCGATACCAGCGTGGCGAATGCGGCATCGACAGACCGCGGGCGATGATCTGCTGACTTTCGACATCGATCAAAATACCGCCGTCGCGTTTATTCTTGCGCCAGCCCCCCCGTTCATCCGTCTCACCCAGCGCGGTGACGTACTTGATCCGACCATCGACGACGGCGAGGCCGTTCAAGTGGCAACGATCTTCCGGTGCCAGTTGCGAGATGAACGACGGGCGCCAGCGCGGCTGAAAACTGTAATATTCACTGCGTGTACACAGACAGGAAAACAGGGTATTGGCAAACCACAATTCCCCCGACACCCAGGCCATTTCGTGAATCTGAACATCCCCGGTCGCATACGCCGTGCGGGGGAGGAACGCGGCATCATGCTTGCCGGGTGGCTCAAGCTGCGGCACCACCGCCGGCACGGAATGGAATTCCTTGATTTCCACTTCGCAACCGATCGCCAGACGATTCGGCGCCAGCGCCAATCCCATCGGCCGCTGAAACATCCGAAAGTGGGTATTCAATACCGGTCCATCGGGACGCAAAATGATCAGATGCCCCGCCTGATAGGTCGTTACCAGCACCGAGACCCCAAAATGATCCAGGATCTGCGGAAACGTTGACGTATGCGAACTACGCAACGGAGGGGGATCAGCAGGTACCGGAGCAGGATCAGGTTGTTCGGACATGGTTTTCGGTTCGACGGGCCGTTGCCAATTCGGCGCGGCGGGAGAGAATCGCTAATGTACTGCGGACGGGACGCCGTCCTTTTGTGAGGGGACCAATTCCCGCCACATTTTCATCCTACGACAGTTCTACTCCCCAGGCAATCAGGTCGGTCGGTGCCACGCCACCCCAGACGTGGCGTCTCCAGGAATGCCCTGTGCCGGTGTGATTCACTGCCGGTCAATTTCCACAGACTCCATTGCCGAGACGTGTATGCCCGAGTTCGTCATCGAAACGCTTGCCGATCCGAGATTGGATTGCTATCGCGAACTGCGACAAAAAACGACTCAAAGGCAGGAGATTTTCGTCGCGGAAGGAGAAAAACTCGTGCGACGACTGCTCGCCAGTCATTGCCCCACGCTGTCGGTCGTGTGTACCGCAGAAGGCCGCGACCTGCTGGCGGATCAGATTCCCGATTCGACCCCGGTATTTCTGACGACAGCGTCGGTAATCTCGCAACTGGTTGGTTTCAAATTTCACCGCGGCCTGCTCGCGGCTGGAATCCCCCCTGCAGCTGAGACGCTCGAAAGCGTGCTGTCCCAACGGTTGGAACCTCACCGCGGTGCGCTGGTCGTTGTCTGCCCGCACATCAGCGATCCCAGCAACCTGGGAGCAATCATTCGCAGCGCGACGGCCTTCGGAGCCAGTGCGATCGTTGTGGGCCCCGCGGGAACGAACCCCTATTCACGACGCGTGCTGCGAACTTCGATGGGGGCCGTTTTGGAGCTGCCCCTCGTAGAAACGGCCGACTGGCCTGCCGTGCAGCGCACACTGCAGGACTTTCAATTCGTGAGCCTGGCCGCTGTTTTGGAAGAGTCGGCGCAGCCCGTGCAGCAGATTACCCGGCCCAACCGAGCCGCGCTCTGGCTGGGGAACGAAGACTGTGGCCTTGACGCGTCGCTGACCGCCTTGTGCCAATACCGGGTCAAGATCCCCATGGCGAATTCACAAATCTCGCTGAATGTTTCCGTCGCGGCCGGCGTGCTTCTGCACCATTTGGCACGACCGTCTGAACCCGCC
>JAFEBR010000566.1 GCA_018242565.1 Planctomycetota bacterium
GCGCCCACAAACAGTCGATTCGCACTCTTGGGACTGGCCCGCCTATCTGGCGCTGCTGGTACTGGCCGGTCTGATCGCCGGTTTCGTTCGTCTCCTGTTGGGGATCTGGGCCGTGCGTTCGTATCGCCGGCAGGCCACGCCGCTCACCAATTCGTCCATCCAGGAAATGGCGGATGTGCTGCTGGCGGAAATGCGCGGTCCCCGGGCGGTGACTGTGTGCGAATCCAAAATCCTTTCGACACCGGCCACCGTCGGCTGGAGCAACCCATTAATTATCCTGCCTCTGGATTGGCGAGACTGGACCGACGACGAATGCCGCGCCGTGCTGGCCCATGAAATTGCCCATATCACCAGGCACGACTATGCCACCTGGCTGGCGGCGCAACTGGCGCTGGTCATCCATTTTTACCACCCCTTGATTCACTGGCTGGCCGCACGCCTGCGGCTGGAACAGGAACTGGCTGCCGATGCCGCGGCGGCTCAAATCATGGGGGGACAGCGATTGTATCTCACGACCTTGGCGGAGATGGCGCTGCGTCGCAGCGACCAGCCTCTCGCCTGGCCGGCCCGTACGTTTCTGCCGACCCGCGGAACGCTGATGAGGAGAATTGAAATGTTGCGCGATGAGAAATTACGAACCGAACACCTGACCCGTCGCCTGCGAACCGGGATCGTCCTGGGACTGGCCGTGGTCGCCGTGGCCCTTGCCGGCCTGCGAGGCGCTGCGGCGGATCCTCAATCGGGCTCCCCGACCGCAGGGAAATCCGCTTCCAGGTCAAAGGCCGGGTCACCGGAGTTGGCCCAGGACTCATCCCGTCCGCCTGCCACGCCAGCCCGAATTAGTGGAATCGGCGCAGGTGGGGCCGGGCTCGCCGGGGCGGCCCCCACCATTGGCCAGACTGACCCGGAATCGCTGGCGTGGATTCCGCGCGACGCGCAGGCCGTTGTGCGGATCAAGCCGCACGAACTTCTCAGCCGGCCGGCCATGGCTGCTGTGAAAAAACTGCTGCAGGACCAGAAATTGTTTGAAGCCGGCTTAGGGGTCCCCCTCACGCAGATCGACCAATTGACGATTCCATTCACCCAGGAAGTCCAGGCTCAGTTTCAGTCTCTTGAGCCATTGGCCGGTATGATTCGGCTCGTCCCCGACGCCAACCCCACCGCCGTACTGCGGGCCCTGATCGCCGAACCGTACGAGCAGGAGTTCGCGGGGCAGAAGTATCTGAAATCAAAGACCGACGACCAGAAAGTCGTCTTCCAGGCCGACGCGAGAACCTTTGTCGTCAGCCACCGCGAAGACTACCTTCGGCGGGTGCTGGTGGCGGGGCGAGGCGGAGCCGCGAAAGCGCCGTGGGCGCAAACCTGGCGCGACTCGGCGTCAACCGATCTTGTCGCCTTCGTTGACATCCCCCGCTTCCGACCGGCTCTGGACCAGGCCCTTGCTGGCCCTGGGGAGACCGGACCGCTGGCGGTCTTCGCCCCCTTGTGGCGTGATGCGACGACCGGATTGTTCACCCTGCACTTCGCCCGACAACTCGAGGCCACACTTGAGCTCACGGCAGCGGATGCCGCAGCGGCTGGCCGGGTCAGCCAAACACTCTCGGCACTGACCACCCTGTCCCGAAACGGCCTGTCGCAGGCGAAAACACAATCCAGCCGTGGACCGGCCGAATCCGCCGAGTTGCTGTTGCGGGCGCTGGAATCGGCAGACGACCTGCTCGACTCCCTCCGCATCACTCAAGCCGACCGGAAACTTATCGCCACAGCCACGCTGGATGCCGAGGCGACCAGCACGGCCTTGTCACTCGTGGGACCCGTGCTGTCAGCGGCTCGCGAAGCGGCGCAACAACCCGTCGCGGCCAACAACCTGAAGCAGTTGGCATTGGCGATGCATAATTATGAATCCGCCCACGGATCGTTCCCGCCCGCCGTTCTGTATGGCCCCGACGGGAAAACCCCCTACAGTTGGCGTGTGGCCTTGTTGCCGTTCGTCGGTGAGGCGGCGCTGTACGAAGAATATCGGCAGACCGAATCGTGGGACAGTCCCCACAACAAGGCCCTGCTCGAAAGAATGCCAGCAGTCTATCGCGATCCGACGATGGGTCCGCAAAGCTCCAACTCCTCGTATTACGTGCTCACCGGACCGTCGACGATCTTTTCAGGAAAGAAGGGCACACGCCTGGCGGAGATTACCGACGGTACATCCAACACAATCCTGGTCGTCGAAGCCAAACGCGACATCCCCTGGACAAAGCCGGAAGATATTCCCGTGGAACCAAACCAGCCTCTCCCCAAACTCGGGGGATATCGCCCCAACATTTTCCAGGTCAGTCTGGCCGATGGATCGGTCCGGGCGTTCCCGGAGACGCTGCAAGTGCCCCTCTTCCAAGCCCTGGCGAGTAAGGCGGGGGGCGAAGTCATCAACTGGAATGAAATCGTCCCCGCGAAACCGTAATACGAACAACCTGTTTGTGTATCACCAATTGTTCACTGCGGTCGTCCAGTTCCCCCCGGCGGGAGCTGGACGACGAGTCCACCCGAGATCACGGAACATCAAGGCACTGGCCGCCAACGGTCGATTGCAAACACCTTGCTGACTTCGTCGGAATTGACAGCCACGAACGGGCACTCGACCTGGTAAGTGGCGGATACCAGACAGTTTCCACTTAATCACTACGGTGGCCGGGGCATCACCCTGACCACCTTACGAGAACTGTGTGTGCCGACGGCATCGGCCCATACGGATGCACGCGACCGTGGCCGGCCCGTGCATGGCATACAGCCGGTACGCGCGCCGGGTCGGCAGCGAGTACCGGCTGATGTCGTTTTCTGAGCCAGAAATCTCCTCACCATCTTTCGACAGTGCCCCAGGAGCAGGGCCGACTCTCTCCCATCGGGCTCAGAACGAAGGCGCGTCCGCGGGTTGGGGCCCTGCCCTGCGAAAGCCACGGAGGCGAGGCACGACGCGTCCGATTTATGGAGTCGCCTTCAGGCTGACTGGACCTTTACGATCGGCAATTCGTCCGGTCGATCGGGGACGACTGAACGATCCTGCAGGTCCCGACGTTTTCAACAACCGTCCGCACAGACAGCGAACTGGCCGCGGCCGGTGCAATCGCGATCGTGCCCGAGGTGTCCGACCGGATCGCGACATCGGTCGCGGCCAGTGTGTGTTCATCTGCCTGGCAGCGGCCCAGAAACCGCCTGCCAGACTGAGTGGCTATCCAAACCAGCGTCACCAGACCGAAAAACCGGCCAACATTTTTCTCAGTTTTTTGCCGACATCCAGCTTTGGCTTCCTGCCGGCCAGGCACGGCCGCAACAAGACATGACACTTTTGCCGTTCGCCGCGGCCTGCCTCCGGTCGAGCGATGCGTTCAATCCGTCCTCTTTTCACCAACTTGACAGTCTTCGACAGGCGTTCCAGAATCGAATGCGCAGTAGTTGCCGACCGCGACCGAAGCCCATCCTGAGCCAAGATGCCCGAACCCTCGGCTGGAACGACATTTCATATTGAGCGCTCGCTGGGCCGGTTGGCCGCGGGAGATCCCGGAGCACGCGACGAACTGTTTGCCCATGCTCAGCGTCGCCTGCTGGCCCTCACCCGGTTGATCCGCCGAGATTTTCCCCGCCTTGAGCAACTGGAAGAGAGTGGGGACATCGTCCAGGAGACATCACTCAGACTGTGCCGGGCCTTGGAGAAGGTGCGGCCCACCACGGCCGCCGACTTTTTTGGGCTGGCAGCCCTGCATATTCGCCGGGAACTGGTCGACATGGTCCGCCGGCATTTTGGCCGAACCCCGTCCAACGATGTTGCCCGCCCCGCCCGCCCGATCAAACTCCCATATCAGCCGGAGACGTCCGATGCGGCTCCCACGCCCGTTGAATTAGCGCAATGGTCGGAATTTCACGAGGCCGTTGATCAGTTGCCCGAGGTGGAGCGCAAGGTCTTCGACCTGCTGTGGTATCACGACCTGCCCCAGATCGAGGCGGCCGCGATATTAAATCTGTCCGAGCGACAACTCCGGCGGCATTGGGTGGACGCCCGGTTCCACCTGCAGCAGATAATTCCCACTTTTTTTGAATTTGCCTGAAGAAACAGGGCCGGATTCGGCGTCCCGTGCCGCTGGCTGACATATGCGGTCCTCGATTGAGGACATCCATTTTTCGCAGCGTTCCCTCTTTATGACACAGCCACCTGGAATCGGTCTGGATGACGAGCGTGTTCGAGACGTGGTCGCCGGGTGGGGGTTTCGCCACTCGACTGGAACCCCGTGTAATGTCTTCGAACTGTGTGGCCATGACACCGAGTTGGTCCGCACGGTCAATGTGGCAATCGAACGCCTGTCCCGAATCGACCGCCGGCTGGCACTCGACATTCCGTGGGACATTGCTCCCCACGAAGATTCTGCCGCGCCGGGACCACCTGCCGACTTTCCAAGAATTCCCGGTTATCAAATCGAGACCAGAATTGGTCGCGGCGGGATGGGAGTAGTCTATCGGGCGCGCCAGCTCAGCCTGAATCGTGCCGTGGCAGTCAAGATGCTGCCGGGTGGCATTCCGGGTCGGCATGCCCTGGCCCAACGCCTGCGAGCCGAGGCCCAGACGCTGGCACAACTGGCCCACCCCCACATCGTGCGAATTTTCGATGTCCACGATCAAAACGACTTGCTTTTCCTGGTGATGGAATTCGTGGATGGCACAGATTTGGCGCGACAAGTCCCCA
>JAFEBR010000567.1 GCA_018242565.1 Planctomycetota bacterium
CAGCCGCATGAAGAAGAAGGCAATGACCGTCGTGGCAAAGACCTCGAAGAAGCCCTCGACCCACAGATGCACGACCCACCACCGCCAGTATTCGACCATCGACAGGTGCGTATGCTGGCCCCAGGTCAGCCCCGCCCCATAGAAGAGGGCAATCGCCGCGCTCGCCACCGTCAGCAGCGTCACGAGCTGCTTCTGCTCGCCCGTTCGCCGCAGTGCCGGCAGCAGCACACGGACCATCAGACCAAACCACAGCAGCAGGCCGGCGAACAGGGCCAGTTGCCACACGCGTCCCAGATCGACGTACTCGTATCCCTGATGCCCGAAGTAGAACGACGCGTCGTCCGTCAGCTTGTTGTGTACGCTCAACCATTGCCCGGCCAGTGAACCGGCCACGACGACGAGCAGTGCCAGGAACAGGACGTTGACCCCCAGTCGCTGCCCTTTCGGTTCGTGCTCGCTGACCAGCGGGCCGATGAACAGTCCTGCCGCCAACCACGCCGTCGCAATCCAGAACAGGCCCATTTGCACGTGCCACGTGCGGGTCACGCTGTACGGAAGCCACTGCGAGAGCGCAATGCCATAGAAACCGTCCCCCTCGACCCCGTAATGAGCTGTCACCACCCCCAGCAACATCTGTAGCAGAATCAGTGCAGCCACGACCCAGAAGTATTTGATCGTCGCTTGCTGCGACGGCGTAGCCACCCACTGGCCCAGCGGGTCGGCGGCGGGCAGGGCCGTCTGTTCTTCTTCGCTCTTGCGGGCCGCATGCCACCACACCATCGCCGAGATGCCCGCCAACAGCATGATGATGCTCACGCCGGTCCAGACGACAGTTTCTCCGGTCGGTCGATTTCCCACCACCGGCTCATACGGCCAGTTGTGCGTGTAGGTGATCTGATCGCCAGGCCGGTTCGTACTGGCGGCCCAGGCAGACCAGAAGAAGAAAGCCGAGAGTTTCTGCAAGCGCTCAGGATCACTGACGGCTCCGGCAGGGATGGCATATTCCGCCTTGCCGTTAGCGAATACGTCAGAGTAGTGCTTGAGATTCGTCTGAAACGCCTCGGCTCGAATTGTTGAGACCGTCACGGTTTCGGTGCGGGCGTCATACGTGTTGGTCCGCATCTCCTGGGCCAAACGCCCTTGAAGCTGGGACTGGTGTTCTCCATTAAGCTGGGCATAGTCGCTGCCGAACTCAGCGTTGGACCAGCGGTCGAGGATGAAAGTCGCCTCTCGATGCAGCCAGTCAGCCGTCCAGTCAGGGGCGACGTAGCTGCCATGTCCCCAGATCGAGCCGACTTCCATACCGCCCAGCGATTGCCACACGTTCTGCCCCGCCTGGATTTCGCCGGCACCGATCAGCACTGACCCGTCCGTGGTCACGACCTGGGCCGGAAGGGGCGGCTTCTCCTGATAGATGCGAGACCCGATCCAGCCCAGCACGAGAAACGAGACCCCCATTACGAGCGTAAAGGCCAGCCAAAGTCGTTTCATATCGTTCGCTCCTCAAGACGCGACTGCGCCGTTTTTCGCTGTGGTTTATGAACCGGCCGACAATCCAAAATGGAATTCTGCCCCCGGCAGCGTGCTGCGATCTTGCCGGGCGACCGATTCCCCAGTGGCAGACTGCGAATCCCTTCCCCAAAGCCGGCAATCGTGTTCTCGAACCGCTGCCGGATGTGATCACGTCTCGTGTGGGTGGCGCACGACGACGGCAGCCGTGCCTGGATTTCGGCCAGCCTGCCGCCGAGTTCCCGGGCTCGTCACAGATCATCCCACTGTTCGACCGTGGACTCGTTGCACGGCCGATCACCGAATGGTCGGCGTTCCGGCGCCGACAGCCGACTCGCTCGCTCGCAGAAACGGTTCGTCTCGATGCCGGTTCCACGAAGCCCTGTAACCTCGCCAATTGGCATGGACTGCATCAGGCGACTGTCACTCACATCGTCATTTTGCACCCAGAAGTCTACTGCGGAGTCCAGAGTGCACAACCAGAGAAAACAACTGGAGCAGTCCGAGGTCTTTCCAGCCCCCCGCATCCGTGCCACCCGCGCTCGCCAGCGATCCACCGCAGAGAAAAAGATGCCTGGCAGGGCCATCTGCCTCCTCTTTGGCAAACGGGTTGTCGGCGTCGGGCGGCAGTTTTTCATCCCCCGGTTCGTGGGCGGAGGTCCGCCGGCGCCACATCCGCCAGCGTCACCCCGGCACCCCCATCCTGCTGGCTTCCTTGATGACGAGTCCTCCTGCTCCGCTCAAGCAGGGGAATCCGTACGGGGCGTTATTCCGGGCCGGAACGCAGCCTGCGGGCGTCGTGCCGCAGCACGACCGTGCGACGCACCACAGCACACAGACCATCCGGCTGCCGACCGCCGCCCTGAAATCTGCTATGCTGTTGGTAGAGCAGCCTCACAAAGCGCGGCCGGTAATCGGCGACCGACATGAGGCTCGGCTTTTATTCAACGATCTGACGGAAATCGGAGATGACCTTACATGTCCGGCACTGACAAATCGCCTGTGGATCAACAGGCGGAATGGCACGCCACGGGGACGAACGCCGCACAGTTCCGCTCCCGGGACCAGCGCATCGCCGCCGGAAAAACGCTGCGCGACCAGGTGCCGCGTCACTCCCACGCCAACTGGGTACCGCCAGCGAACCGCCGCGATCCGATTGAATTGCTGCAGGAATCCAATCGCGATCGACTGGTCGACCTCGTCCCGATCCGTTACGGGCGGATGCTGCCCAGTCCGTTCACCTTTTTACGCGGCGCCGCGGGACTCATGGCGGCCGATCTGGCCACCACCCCCACCACGGGACTGCGTGTCCAGGCCTGCGGGGATTGTCACCTGCTCAACTTCGGCCTCTTCGCTACCCCCGAGCGCAACCTGATCTTTGACATCAACGATTTCGATGAAACGCTCCCGGCCCCGTGGGAGTGGGATGTCAAACGTCTGGCCGTCAGCTTCGCCGTGGCGGTCCGCGATATCAACTTCAGCGATAAACGAGCCCAGGCCGCGGCCGTCGAGTGCGTGCGTGCCTACCGCGAGCGATTGCGGGAATTATCGAAGATGAGCCCGCTGGATGTCTGGTACGACCGCCTGGATGCCCAATCCATCATCGACATGGCCCCGGATGAGAAGATCCGGGAATTTCGCGAGGAGTTCGTCGCCAAGGCCAGGCATCGCATCAGCGATTATCTGTATCCGCGGATCAGCGAGGAAATCGCCGGACGCCGACGCCTGATCGACCAACCGCCGGCGATGTTTCATATCACCAAAGAGCAAGATCCGGAACACGAGACACTCGTGCGGGACGCATTGGAACAATACCGCTTATCGCTGCCTGATGAGCGCCGCATGCTCTTTGACCGCTACAGCCTGGAAGATGTCGTGGTCAAAGCAGTGGGCATCGGCAGCGTCGGCACGGCCTGCTTTGTCGGCTTGTTTTTCTCGGCAGAGAATCACCCGCTGTTGCTTCAATTCAAGCAGGCCTGCCCCTCCGTTCTGGAACCGTACGCCGGCCCAAGCGCGTATCAAAACCATGGCCAGCGCGTCGTCGTGGGGCAGCGCCTGATGCAGTCTGCCAGCGACATCTTTCTCGGTTGGATGCGTGGTCGGCGCGGCAGAGATTTTTTCATCCGACAACTCAGAGACATGAAAATGTCGGCTCGCATTAACGAGGAAACATCAGCCCAGCAAACCATGCTCTACGCCGCGCTGTGCGGTCGAACTCTGGCCCACGCCCATGCCAAATCCGGAGATGCGGCGTTGATCAGCGGCTACCTCGGTAAATCGGATGATTTCGATCAAGCCGTAGGCGAGTTCGCGATCGCCTACGCGGACCAAAATGAGCAGGATCATGCGGCCCTGGTGGCCGCAGTGAAAGCGGGCAAGG
>JAFEBR010000568.1 GCA_018242565.1 Planctomycetota bacterium
CAGCAGCGCCCGTTTTATATCCGAGTCTTTGTTCCCAACGGCGACCCGGACGGCTTGCGAATCGTCGAGAAATCCAACTGGCCCGGTGTCGGCGTGGTTTTCAACCGCACAACCTACAAAGAGGTCGTTGGTCGAGGGGAATTTGACAAAACCGGCGTTTACGTTTTGGTTGGCACTTCTGACGACAGTATCTTGCCCACGATTTACGTTGGCGAGGGGGACCCCGTAAAGAACCGTTTGAATCAGCACTATGCCAAGAAGGATTTCTGGGATTGGGCCGTGTTCTTCGTCGCCAAGGACGACAGCCTGAACAAAGCCCACGTCCAGCACCTGGAAGCGCAGCTCCTCAAACTGGCGAGGAGGGCCCGGCAGTGCAACTTCGACAACGGCCAAGAGCCGCTACCGCCGACTTTATCGGAAGCCGAGGCGGCGTTGGCGGAGGATTTTCTGCGCGATGTACTCAGTATTTTCCCGCTACTGGGCTTAGGAGTCTTTGAGGCGCCAGAAGCGAAGAGCATTCCGTCAGAAGTTTTGTCGCTGGCAGCGAAGGGAGTCAAAGCGACTGGCTTCGAGGACACCCGAGGATTCGTCGTCCGTAAAGGATCCGAACTTGTGAAGGGCGAGACGAATTCCATTCATCAGTACCTTTCCACGATGCGCAAAGACCTGCTGGCCAAAGGCGTCATTGCCGACGACGGCGTGCATTACATCTTCACCCAGGACCAAGTGTTCGGTTCCCCCTCGACGGCCGCCGGTGTTGTTTTGGGACGAACGGCCAATGGACGCGTCGAATGGCAGAATGCCAGTGGGCAGACGCTTAAACAAATCCAATCCGCCGCGACTGGTGGAGAAGCGGCAAGCCATGAGTGAATTGCACGGCACCAGAAATGAAAAAACTGATACCGACCACACGAGCCTGAAATCCTCGTTCTACGAACAACTCTTTGAGCACGTGTTCATCGCCGAAATCCGCCGCAAATGGGGCCGGTACGAGTTCAAACGTCATATCGGCGACTGGCGCGAAGGGTTCGATTCAGTGAGGCGTAACATGATGACAACGGCCGAAAAGACCGCATCCCGTCAGAGGGAGTTGCTTCATGGCACGTAAGAAACCGGCAAAGAGGCCGCCAAAGTCGCCCGAGACGTTGCGCCCTGGCACCCGCGTGGGGATTCCGACCGGCTACGGGGAATTGCTGGAAGTTCTAAAGTCGCGAGTGCGGGCGGCGCAAACCAAGGCGACTTTCGCGGTCAACCGTGAGTTGATCGGCCTGTACTGGGATATCGGCCGGATGATCGTCGAGCGACAGCAGCGGGATGGATGGGGCAAGGGAATCGTGGATCGCCTGGCTGTGGACATCCAGAACGCGTTTCCCGGATTGAGCGGGTTTTCCTCAGTAAACGTTTGGCGGATGCGGGCGTTGTATGTGGCCTACCGCTCCGATCGGGCAATTCTGTCACAGGCTGTGACAGAATTGCCCCGCAAGAAAGCAGGTCCGCCCCCCAAGAAACAGTCCGAAGAATCCCCGCCGGATGTCATCGCCAGTATTCCGTGGGGGCACAACGTCGTGCTGCTGACGAAAGTGAAAGAGACTGAGCAACGCCTCTGGTATGCAGCGAAAACAGCGGAGCACGGCTGGAGCCGCGCCGTCCTCACCGTTCAAATTGAAACGGATCTGTTCAGGCGTCAGGGAACGGCCGTGACGAATTTTGCATCTAGACTACCGGCTCCGCAATCGGACTTGGCGCAGCAGACCATTAAGGACCCGTACCTGTTCGATTTTCTGACCTTGCAGAAAGATGCCATTGAACGGGACCTGGAACTTGCGCTCATCGATCACATCCAGAAATTTCTCATGGAACTCGGAGCAGGCTTCGCCTTCGTCGGTCGGCAGGTGCCGCTGGCGGTCGGCGACGGCGATTTTTACCTGGACCTGTTGTTTTATCATCTGAAGCTGCGGTGTTTCGTCGTGATCGACTTGAAAATGGAGAAGTTCAGCCCCGAGGATGCCGGCAAAATGAATTTTTACTTGTCGGCTGTCGATGACCAGATGCGTCACCCCGACGACCAGCCGAGTATCGGGCTGATCCTCTGCAAGCGCCGGGACAAAATCATCGCCGAGTATGCGCTCCGCGACATTCTCAAGCCAATCGGCGTATCGGAATGGCAAACCAAGCTCGTGCAGTCACTACCGACCAACTTACGTGGCAGCCTGCCCACGATTGAGGAAATCGAATTGGAACTGGGGGGCCGCCATGCGTGAATCGGACGGAAAAGGCGATTCCACAAGTTTCGCAGACGGCACGAGCCTGAAATCCTCGTTCTTCGAACAACTCGTAGAGCACGTGTTCATCGCCGAAGTTCTCCAGGAAGCGTGGTATCACTTCCACGAGGTCGTCGAGGTGCTTCGGTCGGAAGTCGATGCGTTTGGCTATGACCTGGTTCTGGAATGCAACGGCGTCACCCGGCATGCTCAACTGAAGACGTCAAAAGCCGAAGCAAAGGCGGCGCGGCAAAATGTCAATCAGGCGCTCGCGGCCAACCCCAACATTTGCGTCGTCTGGATCTTTCGTGACGAGAATCCAGAAACCTTTCGTATGCAACCGCAATACCTGTTCTTCGGCGGTAACGCGAAAAAGCCTTTACCGCGACTCGATAAGTTCAAGCTGGCCAAGCATACCAAAGGGGACGCGCGCGGAATCAAGCACGAACGCCGTGAAATTCGGGTCGTGCCGAAATCAAAGTTCAAGTCCGTCGGTTCAACCCGCGAACTCGTCGAGATCCTGTTCGGATTGAGGCCGCCAACGGATGCAGATGCACAACAGGGTTGAGCGGGGCCATAGGGCAGCCCCGGTTTCGTGCATCAAATCGGCTTGTTCGGCGAATGCGGGCGGGGCGAAAAACTCGCTTCAAAAAACGCCGACCGTGACATCGTGCGGCGGGTACAACTCTGAAAGAGTTCCATTCCACAGCCCGGGGTTGGCCGCGCAGCGGACTACCCCGGGTTCGACGCCCCCAAAGAAGCTTGAAGCCTGAAAGGCTTCCACAGAGCGTGAGACAACAATCGCCGTGCCGTGCGTTAGATCGGTTAATCCGGTCCTTGCGGATGGGGCGTTGTGGGTTACGGAATGCGCCACTGCTCGTACATCCGGCGGGCGAAGAAAACTCGCGCCGAGATTGAAACGGCCGGGATGCGATCAGCCCCTTGCCACCGTGGGTGGCAGTGGAATCAGATTTCTTCGCTATGAGATCACGACGGTAAACCACACCCTTCAACAGTCATCCTCGGTCAATTTCCTTGACCTGCCACTCAAACGGCTGGGGTCGCACGCGCGAACTGCGCGTGTCCGCAGGAAGATTGACGACCGGCCGGCGATTTGCCAACATCCAGGTACGTTGTGTCGCAGGTGAGGGTCAGCACAGGGGCGGCCGCATGGTCGCGCTCGGATCGCTCCGCGACAGGCCAATTGACCGCTGACTTCCGGGAGCCAATGATGCAACACCGTTGGGCCTTACTGATTTTTCCAGCCATGGGAATGCTGATGTGTTTCGTATTCGGTGTGGGCGAGTATGAACTGTCGGCGCGGTCTTCGGCTGAGCCCGAGGAAATCACGTTGCGGGAATAGATTCGGCGCGGCGAACAGGGGAACCCGAACATCCTGCTCACCGATTTTTCGATCGTGGACGATTACATTTACAAATCCCGATTAGGCTCCGGAACATGGAAGGAAGTCTGGGTTCCGGTCGTTCCCGCGGATGAGGACTTGACCGGCGGACGCGATGCGGCCATCAAGGTCTTTCTTTACGCGAAAGACGTGGAGGGGGAAGCGGGAGTCATCGAGCGCTTCGGCCAACTGAAACTGCGAGGCATGATCGATCCGAATGGATCCAAGCCAGGGATCATCGGCCGCTGGATCATTAAGAACCGATACCCCCGCACGGACACCAAAAACTGCCTGATTTTCGTGGCCGGAAAAGAACCGGCGGGCGTGATGAAATTCACGCTGTACGTCATCGGGTTTATCGTCGGTGCGGCCGTGACCGGTGCCCTGTGCTACTACAGAAAAGCGATCGACAGCCTGTGGGAGAATTCGACGGACTCCCAGCAGCCCAAAGCCCAACAGCCCCGGGCGGACCACTCGGAAGAATCCATTTTTCTGGACGATTGAAATGCTGCCAAAGAGACCAACGGCGCAGGCCGGCGACTTATGGCCGTGTGAAATGCTGTGAGCGCGGCGATCATGCATGGCACTCGTCCCCGCGCAGACCAATTGGCGTCCGCCAGCCGCCTACCATGTCGATCAGGACCTGAATCATCTCGAAATCCGCACGAACGACGCGTGTGCGCTGTCACAAGAACTGGTGTGAGCGGAACGTACCCGGCCATGTGCAGACAAAGTTGTCAATGCCCCCCGAGCAGACATTGCCATTCTACCAGGTGCCGAATTGAATGGAGTCCTCGAACCACCCGCCGAATTCAGACATCCAGCCGGTTTCCGCGTCGATTCGTGACATTCGTGGGGCCTCATGGTTTTGATAAGCAACCAGTGGCCGGGCCGCGGCTCCGCAGAAGCCTCGCTCTCCCGAGGAGTGGATCGTTTTCGGGAATCCAGCGAAAAACCGTCCCGAGCGCGTTGCGCGGCGATCGGAAACACGCCTGTCCGTTTAGAGGAACCGTTTCGGCGACACACTCCGTGTGGTCCCGACCG
>JAFEBR010000056.1 GCA_018242565.1 Planctomycetota bacterium
GTCGGACCCTCATACTCTCGCGATCTCTGTATTTGGCAATCCGATCCAGCGCCGACTCTACCAAATCGGAAATCAAACGCTTCAAGAGTCCATTTTTCGACGACCAGAATTCGCGAATTCCGCCCCCGCCAAAGAAGGCACGCGTCAGCGAGACCCGAGACTTCAAATGGCAAGTGCGCCAATAGACAGTGACAAATGAAACGCGGCAAAGAACGAACAGGAAATTAGAACAATCGCGCACGGTTGGGTCGCGGAACAGGTGCCGATTGCTTCACGGGAGAGGAGGGCGACGCTCCCGGCGGGGGGACGGGCTTAGGTTCCCCTGGCTGATCGGGCTCGATTACCGTTGCGTCAACAGACGGTGTTCTACCGACGACAGCGAGTGTCTCGTCGCGGACACCATCCAGGGCTGTGAGTACGAGTCCCAGTTGCCCCTGTGAGATCAGATCGAATGCCGACCGCAATCCAGCGACCAGTTGTTCGATGGCATCGAGGTTGGGTTGCTCAGATCGCTGGGGATTTTGGACACGAATCAGCTCCAATTGCTCGGCCCAATCGCCAGCCAAGCGATTCTTGGCCATCCGCTTCACGATGACGTGCTCGACTGGTTGGACCGGGAGTCCGTTGCGTGTCACCCACGAGAAATCTTCACGAATAGAATCGAGAACCTCCTGCAACGCTCGCATTTCATCGGCGAGCCGCTCGACGGCGGCGGCGGGTTGATTCTGATTCTCGGCAGGTTCGACCGGTAGGGGCTTGCGTGGACGGGGCATACATCGCGGCGGTCCACAGCGTACCACAGGAGCGCGGAAGTCCGTGAACGGCGAATCAGGCTGCGCTTATGTCCGTCGACACGTCGTACCCAAACCGCCGGGCAGAAGTTCGGCGGACGATCTCGGCCCGACCGTCTTCGACGCTCGGGGGTGGCAGCGTACTGATCGAGAAGGGACTGCTTGGGGTGCCGTCGACCAGGAGTCGCACGTACGCAGTGTAGTTCGGTAGATTCGTTAGGTCCTGGGACTTGAGCTGTCCGGGAAACTTGCTGAAGGCGGGGGCAAGCAGTTCGGCATCTTCCGAACCGACGCGAAAGGCGACGAGCGTACCGCAGTTTCCCAGGACCGCGTTGAGGGTCGCCTCGTCGAGCTGGCCTGTGAACTGGTGGCTGAGCGTGAGGCAGAGTCTGTACTTCCTGCTTTCAGACAGCATGATCGACGTTGAGGGCGTCACGAGTGTCTGGAATTCGTCGAGGTACAGGTGGTGGTCGCGGCGCAAGTCTTCGGCCATGTCGGCACGCGTGAGCGCCGCATGTTCCAGGCTGGTGAGCAGCAGGCTGCCCAGGAGCGTGGCGTTGTCCTGCCCAAGACGGCCGCGACTGATGTTGATGACGAGAATCTGTTCGTTGTCCATCACGCGGCGCAGATCCAGCAACTGTCGAATGGAGCTGTCGGTGTTTGCGAGCAGCTGGCGATTGGTTAAGAACAGCATGATCTTGTTCGTGATGCTGGAGACGGCTTCGGTACGGTACTGCGTATTCCAGCTGCGGAATTCATTTTCCCAAACCGAGCGAACGCCCCGTCTTGAATGCGGGGAACGGTCTGATCGCGATAGGTGGGATCGGTGAGAAATCGCAGCATGGAATGCAGTGTCCCTTGCTGTTCGACCGTGGCAAAAACCGCGTAACGGAGCAGATTCTCAAGTCGCGGCCCCCACGAGTCATAGAGCTTTCGAAAAGCGGAAACGACTCCCGAGGATTCTTGGTCGATCCGTTGCGAATCCGGACAGGCCAACGGATTGAATGGCACGACGCTCTCGCTTGCGGCGTCGAACACGATGAATTCGTTCGTGCAGTGCGCAGGCACCAGTTGTAATACCGCTTCCGTGAGATCGCCGTGCACATCGAAGACCGTCAGTCCCCTGCCGGCCAGCATGTCGCCGTGGATCTGGCGCAGGAGCAGCGTAGATTTTCCAGCACCGGTCGAGCCGACGATGTAAACGTGCCGTCTGCGATCGTCCCGTGTAATGGCAACGTGCCGGCGGTCTTCCCGGAACCGTAGCAGCCCGAGCGATGCCGTCCCCTCCTCGGTGCTGCTGCGAAACGTCGCTGGCAGCTCCAATACAGTGAATTCAGCAGGCTGCATTCCTTCCGCGTCGACAGAGCTGGTTGGGGGGTGGAAAAGTGTCGCCAACTCTTCATGAGACAGAAGAAACCTTCGACCCGTTTGACGTGGCTGACCTCGCCGGATTGGTCCCAACTGAACCGTCGCCAACCGGGATTTCGTGAACGCACCGAAGGCACCGGCCATCTGGTGAATCCGGGCAATGGCATCTTCGTGTCGTTCGGTCCGGGCGGTGACAACCAGTGTCATACGCGTTTCAAACAGATGCCCCCCGATTTTTTCAGAAGACGCCTGTAAGTCTTCTTCGCGGTCGTGCACACGGCTTGAGGATGTGTCGAGGGAATTGCGATGGGAGACGGGTGTGCCAAGTGGGACGAGCCCCAAGAGGCCCGCCGGGAATCGCCCCAACGGGCGCGTGGCATGTGCCGCGTAGAAATGCGCGAGATCGTGATGGTGTCGAAAGAAATTGCGACTGAGGCGTAGCAGTGCCCGAACGGCCGATCGCTTTCGGTGATGGTTCGCCGGAACAATCCGGATTTCCACACGACATTCGAGCCCTGACTCCGCGCGGATTGCCCGGAGAATATTCGTGATCGGATCAGCAAATGTTCCGTTCAGGAGATCTTCAAATTAGGCGTGCCGAAGAATTGGGAAGAGTTCCGGGACGAGATCGAGATTGGCGCGCCAGCAGCTTCCGAATTCAACCGCAGAAATTGATGTCTCGACCGTCTGAATGGAGCAATTCGGGTAGTTGGCGGCGTTTTGTCCGGCAATGTGTTCATCCGCAATATTCGGGGTTTGGATGAGGAGCGCCGATTGGCTGTCGTGCACGCCGTAAATCAACGTCGCGGGATGCCGAAAGCGGTCTGACTGGTGGATCGCGGCGAATGCCCGCTCCACGTACCGGGGGCCACGCTTGTTCGCCGAAGGGGCGGTGAGGATTCTCAGTATATCGGTATACTACAGGAATCTTGTCCACTTGCTGCGTAACGGTCGACCGCGGATCGGCGGGGAACGACTGCGGCGACAGGGATCGAGTTATTGTCCAGATTCTA
>JAFEBR010000569.1 GCA_018242565.1 Planctomycetota bacterium
GACCGATCGCTCAATGGTCGAGAGAATGCCTGAATGTCGGGGAGGATTGGCTCGCCCGGAAATCACCTCAGCGGAACTCCCGATTTCAGAGTGCTGCGATGACGCGGCTCCGGCCCGCAGTCCATGCTGCAGCAGACAACGTGGACACAGACCGCCCGGGGCATTCGCGATCCGAGAGGCACCGCAATACGGACAGGTAAGATGACGATCCATGGGGAGTTCCGTGACTTGGCTTGCGGCGCCCCAGTGCGCAGACGCCCGCCCTTATCTCTCTATCAAGCGAAATGCCTCTCGGCGTTACCAAAGTCTTCGCGATTTTCTACCGGACTTACGAATCCAGGGCCGCAAATAGCGACCGGATTTCATCGTCAATATCGGCCGGCTCGGCCAGCGTGGCTGCGATCTCCTGCCGCAGGAGATCGCCATAGCGACTGCGCAGCCGATGGGCCGCGACACGCGCGGCCCCTTCAGATGTGCCCAGCCGGGCCGCGACGGCTGCATAAGAATGAACTTCCGGGTCGCCCGAGAGCAGGTCGCGAAGAGCCTGAAAGGTCGCAACCTTGCCCGCGTCGTCATACTCCTGGCCGAGCCGATCGAGCACACGCCCTAACAGCGTTAACGCCCAGGTTCTGTCATAGATCCGTTCGGGCGTGAGCTCGTCGGCAAGTTCCCGAGCATAGCGTCCCTCGGCGTCCACCGAGTCGATCGGCACAACGGTTCGGCCGCCACCGCGTTTCTGTGCCTGATCCCAATCGCGCCGATTGGCCAGGAAGTGGGCGCACACCGCGCGCAGGAAGGCACGGAACCGCCCCCGTGTGGGATCCGCCTCTGCCAGTAGTCCCTTCTCAAGCGCACGGGCGAAGAAATCCTGTGTCAGGTCGCGAGCCTCGTCTGGTCCGTATCCACGACGGCGGATATACGCATACAGGGGATACCAGTAGCTGCCGCACAGCTCCGCCAGGGATTCTTGCGCCAACGGAGCCTGGGGATTGCCGGACTGCAGTACCAGATTCCAGCGAGTCGTGGGGAAATGAGCAGGCGACGGCCCATCGGCAGGATTCAGAGGCATGATGACCGTCTCCCCGAGCCACTCGAACATGGTGAGCTTGCCCGAGGCCACAAGATTGTCAGCGCGACCGCCACGGAGCATGGACTACGAAGCTTTGTGATTATGGTGCCACGTTGCGCCTGTTTGCAACGGTCCTGCCGACCGACCGCGAAACCTCGACGCACCTCGACGTCGCGTTGTCGACTGCCGAGGAATTCGCGATGGTTTGATTTTGGGTAGTATGGAATCCAATTGCGGACGAGCTTTCTCGTGGCCGCAATGACCGCTGGCGACCTGACGATCAGTACCGGCGGGACGTCTCGTTCCCGTAGCGCCGGCCTGAGTCGGCGCGTCTGCGGCCGCGCCTCCCACGGTCACTCCGGTGCCGTCAGTCGTTGGACGGCGCTGGGGATGTCTCCGGTGAGTGCCACCCGAAATCCCTTCGCCCCCACCGGGGTCGAAGGATAGTCAAAGCGGCGTGTGCTCGAACGGGTCTGCCAGAGCGAGGCGGTCGGGCCTCCCCCGCGCGTCACGCGCCCCGAGTTGCGGTCGGCGGGACTTTCCAGATTCGCCGGATCTGTCAACGGGCTATGGCCGTAATAATCCCGGACATGCCAGTCGCGGCACCATTCTTCGGCGTTGCCATACATGTCGTACAGACCGAACGGATTGGGTTTTCGCGTTCCGACCGGTTCGACGGGCAGCGGTTCGGTGCTCGAGGTCACGGCGTACTGGCTGAGTTCTCCCGGATGATTGCCGAATGACCACAGGGTTGTCGTCCCCGCGCGACAGGCAAATTCCCACTCGGCTTCACTGGGCAACCGATAGGTGACTTCGTCGGCCTGGCTCCGCAGGACACAGTACGCCTCGGCATCGGTCCAACTGACGCCCACAACTGGCCGCGAGTCGGGGTTGTCCGCGGCGATATATTCGGTCCACTTCGGACGCTTCACGCCGAGTTGCTCGACCGTCGAAATGTACCGCGACTCCTCCACGAACTTCCGGAATTCACCCACAGTGATCTCGTGTGCGGACAGATAGAACGGTTTCGTCAGACAGACTTTGTGTTGGGGGCCGCTGGTCGACGCCGAGAACAGGTCGAATTCCCCGGCTCCCGCCTGCTTCAATTCGCGGGTCAGGGTGTCGAGTTCTTCGGGTGAAAATCCCATCAGGAACTCACCCGGAGGGATCAGCACGTAGCGGATGCCGCGCCGATCGGTGAATTCCACGGGAATACCCAGGTAGTCGGCCCAGGCGGCCTGATGTTCCCGGGCCTGTTCGGCATCGAAGGGGGCGACCGCGGGCAGGGGGGCATCATCGGGCCACCCGTACCAACCGGCCGTTTCCGTTCCGGCCAAAGTGCCATCGGCCAGGTTCGTCTCGCCGACGTTCACGACCAGGCGGCTGTCTTGATTCTGGCCCTGCGGGGCGTTCGATTCCACCCGGGTGATGCGTACGGTAGTCGTGGCGTACAGATACCAGATTCCCGCCAGCAATAACGAAACGCAGAACAGAGTGCCGACCACTCCCGCCACCCAGGCCAGCGCGATCGATGTGCGATTGTTCCGTCGCGGTGTCGTACTCGACATCAGGCGGACAAAATCCGACGACCGGGCATGCGATTTCAGGCGGGACTCGCAGTCGGCCAAAAGCGCGGCGACTTCGCGAGCCGACTGGAAGCGGTCTTCCGGCTGCTTGGCGTGCAGTTTGCCAATGATGTTGCACAGCCATTGCGGGGTCTCGGGAATGATCTCGGTGATCGGACGCGGGGTTTCTTCGACCACGCGTTTGAGGACGGCCAGAGCCGTCGGTGCGCGAAATGGAGGTCGGCCACTGACCATCTGGTACAGGACGCTGCCAAAGCTGAACAGATCGGCCCGCTGGTCGAGGCTCTGCCCGAGTGCCTGCTCGGGCGCCATGTACAGCGGCGTGCCGGCGATCGTGCCACTTTGTGTCAGGCTGGCGTCATCGGCTGTGCGGGCCAGGCCGAAATCGGTGATTTTGACCCGGTCCTCGACGCCGGTTTCTAACAGGATATTGCCCGGCTTGATGTCACGATGAATCAGGTCGCGGGCATGGGCGGCCGCTAATCCCTCGGCGATCTGCCGGCCCAGACGTAAGACGTTGGGGATATCGAGAGGCCCATGTTCATCCAGGCGTTCCTGCAGTGTCTGCCCGGGAATGTACTCCATCACCAGGTAGGGGGTGGGCTGTTCTTCGACGGCGTAGATGCTGACGACATGTTCGTGCCGAATCGCCGCCGAGGCCTGCGCTTCGCGAAGAAACCGCTTGCGGGCCGGCGAGGTGCTGGCCAGTTCGGGCGCCAGCACTTTGATCGCCACGACGCGCTGCAGTTTTTCGTCGAAGGCTCGCAGCACGGTTCCGAACGCGCCCCGGCCGATCACTTCCAGGATTTCATAATGTCCCAGTCGTCCCAGCGAGTCGGAGCGGCTTGCCGGTCCGAGAAAATCGAGCGATACCCCCCGGTCAGGGCGGTCGGAGGTGGTTGTCTCGCCCGTCGATTCGACGGGCGCCGTGCCCGGGATGTCGGTGGCGGCGTTTTCGGCAGATTCCAGGGCCCCGGCGATGGTGGAGGCCGGTTCCGGAACGTGGGCGATCTGTTCGACGACCGGCGTTTTCAGGAATTGGCTGGGGCCTTCGTGCGACGCGAGCAGGGCTGCCACGCGCGCCAGCAGGTCGTGATCGTCGCCACAGGCCCGCTGCAGGTGCTCCTGGCGGGCGGCAGGGTCTGTGATTTCCAGCGCTGACAGAAAAATTTCCCGATCTTTCATCGTAGCGACCTCGGTCCGGTGACGAAGGGCAAAACCAGTCTATTCACAATGCGCCGTGGCATACGCCATCACGTCACGAAATTTTCAGTTTTCACCAGATTCTCGGTCTGCCCCAGTCAATTCCTGATGCAGCCACGCCCGGGCGAAGGCCCACTGGCGGTCTGCCGTCCGCGGGGAGATCCCCAGAACGGTTGCGATTTCGGGAATCGGCAAGCCTGCAAAATAACGCAGTTGCACCAGTTGCACGGCGGCCGGGTCGACTTTCTGCAACCGTTCGAGCGCGGCATCGAGGGCCACCAGGTCCTCGTGGATTTCGGTGCTGATCTCGGGCACCTCCGACAATTCGACCTGCTGCAGGTCGCCCCCCCGTTTCAGTCGCCGGCGCCGGCGGGCGCTTTCGACCAGAATCCGCCGCATCGACTCGGCGGCCGCGGCGAAAAAATGCCCGCGACTTTCCCAGCGTTGAGCCTGATCCCGATCCACCAGCCGCAGATAGGCTTCGTGGACGAGGGCCGTCGCCTGCAACGTCTGCCCGGGGGGCTCGTGCGACATCCGCTGGCCGGCCAGGCGGCGCAGTTCGTTATAGACGAGCGGCAGCAACTCGGGGGCCGCCGTCGGGTCACCCTGCTCAATGCGGCGAAGGATCTGCGTGACATCGGTCATGCCTCTTAAGCTACTTGGGCCATCGCCAGAGTTCCATCTCAGCGACCCCCGTCAAAATCAACGGCCAGCACCATGTTCGGAAACCGCCCGCCCCGCGCCGTCACTCCGCCTCGGCCACCAGCCACGACCAATCCCCCGAACGAAGGGGGGGGCATCGCGGGGGAGGGCACGTCTCATCGCCCACGACGGCAAACCCCGTGGGACAAGTTTGCAACTTGTCAGCGCACCGCCCCCGCCCAAAATCCCAGTGACCAGCCCTCAGTAACCGCCCCCGGCGCAACGGCTGCAAACTCCACATCGGCTGCTGGGCACCTGCAGGATGGACACGTATCGTGTAACCGTGCAGTGTCCCCTTGGTCGTCCTGCCGACCGCACGAACAACCACTCCCATTCCCGAAGACCAAAACTCATGCCCAACTTGCTACAGACACCGACAGAGTTTCATTCCCCCATCCCACAGCGTTAGACTGTCGGCATGAGCACGCCCGCGAACTTGAACCAGAGCCTCACGAAGAATCCGCCGCGATGGTCGGCCTGCGCTTGGCCCCTGTGGGCGATCGCTGTTGTCTGGTTGTCCATGGTTCCCGCCGCGTCAGCGGCCCAGCCCTCCGTGGTGATCGAGCGCTGCAGTCTGTTCGATCCCGAGTCGGGCCAGATGTTGCCCGACCAGACAATCGTGATCCGCGGTTCGCAGATTGTCGCCGTCGCCCGATACGACAAGATCGGCGACTTGCCCGCCGACGCGACGC
>JAFEBR010000570.1 GCA_018242565.1 Planctomycetota bacterium
ATCCGGGCCACGGGCGGCGCACGCGTGACATCAGCAGGATTTTATATCTTCATGCCTGGGAAATCTACGATTTGCCAGATTTTTCAGCAAGAGCAGTCGGGCCATGATGTTGCGTGGCACCATTCTGGGTCCCCGTCACTTGTCCGTGAGCGTGGGTGCCCGGGCCGCCAGATGCACCGTATTGTGCCGATTCAGCAGTCGCATTCGGCGTCGTCGCAGCATGGCGGGCAATGTACTTCTGGATGTATTCGAGAGCTTCCTCCACCTGATCTGCCTGAACGAGAATCAGGTCGCCATCCCGCAGTGCAGCCAGACCGGCCTCGATGGCATTAAATTCCCCTCGCGTTTCGAACACGTCGGCAACCCGTGTGGCCGTCGACAAACCCTTGCGCATGAGCGAAATCACTTCGCCATCCGACCGGCCGCGAGTGCACTTGTCTTCGTAAATGATCACGCGATCGAAGCCATTGCCGATGATCTCGGCCTGTCGGACGATGTCGATATCGCGACGGTCACCCGCCGCTGTGTAAACCACACTGCGCCGGTCATGGGGAAACCGGCTGATCGCATCGATCAAGGCGATCAGCGCATCCGCGTTATGACCATAATCCACGACAATCGTGGCACCCGAGAAACTGAACAGGTTGAATCGGGCCGGAGTCCGCTGGGCGTCATTGACGAACGTGGTGAGGGCCACATGGATCACATCGACAGGCAAACCGATGGTCCAGGCCGCCCCGACGGCCGCGAGCACATTTTCGACCTGGAACCCAATGCGACCGCGCTCAGTTAAGGGGACCTGATCGAGCAGCGCGACCCGGGTCTCCCGAGTGCCTTCTGCCATCATGATCACATCCCCCTGCACGAATACGGCTCTCCCGCCTCGAGCCCGGTGTGCGGCCAGCAGCGGATGCGCCGGGTCGCGTGCAAAAAACACCACGCCACCGGGGCAATAGGGAGCCATGGCCACGACCATGGGGTCTGCGGCATTCAAAACAGCCGCACCCGTCGGAGCGACATTCTCGACGATGACCCGCTTCACGGCAGCCAATTGCTCCGCCGTCTCAATCCCCCCCAAGCCCAGGTGATCGCCTTCACCGATGTTGGTGACGACAGCCGCATCGCACATGTCAAAACCCAGGCCTTCGCGGAGGATGCCACCCCGTGCGGTTTCGAGCACTGCCGCATCAACCTGCGGATTCAACAAGACAGAGCGAGCGCTCTTCGGACCGCTGCAATCCCCCGTATCAATCCGACGATCGTTGAGAAATATGCCATCGGTACATGTCATGCCGACCCGTTTGCCGCAAGCGCGCAGCATGTGCGCAATCAACCGGGTGGTGGTGGTTTTTCCATTCGTGCCCGTGATGGCAACCACGGGTATTCGCCCCGTGTCACCGGCCGGAAACATAGTCTCGATAATCGCCTCGCCCACCGGACGGGGCGAACCGGCCGAAGGCTCCAGATGCATTCGCAACCCGGGAGCCGCGTTGACCTCGACGATCACGCCCCCCTGCTTCTCCAGGGGAACAGACGGATCGACACAGACCACATCGACGCCGGCAATATCGAGTCCCACGACCCGCGCGGCATCCACGGCACGCGCCGCCAGATCCGGATGGACTTCGTCAGTCACATCCGTCGCAGAGCCTCCCGTGCTGAGGTTGGCATTACGCCGCAAGACCACCACCTGCCCCGGGGCGGGGACAGACTCTGCCGTTAACCCCTGCTCCGCCAGAACAGCCAGGCCGATCGAGTCGAGTCGCAATTTGCTCAGGGAGGTGGCGTGATCTTCACCGCGGCGCGGATCCAGGTTGACTACCGCCACCAGTTGCTCGACGGTCTGTACTCCGTCGCCAACGACCAGAGGGGGCTGACGTCGAGCGGCCGCCACGACCGAATCGCCTATGACCAGCAGGCGATGGTCACAACCCGGTGCGAATTTCTCGACCATGATTGACGACCCTTCCTGCAGGGCCGCCTCGAAGGCCGCGAATACCTGCTCGCGGGTCGTCAGGTTGACCGCGACGCCACGCCCTTGATTGCCGTATTGGGGCTTCACGACCACGGGCAACCCAATCTCACACGCCACGGCCCAGGCTTCGTCGGCGTCATTGACGGGCCGACCTTCCGGAACGGGAACGCCCACCGATTTCAGCAGCGACTTGGTGAGCTCTTTATCCTGGGCGATCGACTCGCCAATCGCACTGGTGCGGTCGGTCTCGGCAGCCAGAATACGATGCTGCTTTGACCCCCACCCAAACTGGACGAGGCTGCCGGTGTTCAACCGACGGTAGGGAATGGCCCGCAAAGTCCCCGCGCGGACGATCGAGCCGGTACTCGGCCCGAGTCGAATCTGTTGATCATGTGATCTGAGTTTCTGCACCACCGCAGCGACATCAAATGGCCGGTCGTGAATGGCCGCTTCGATCAGCGAGCGGGCCGAGTCGAACGCCATCCGGGCAACCTCTTCCTCGTGGTATTCGACAACCACTTTGTACATGCCCGGTTCGTTCGACGAGGCCGATTTGCTGAAAGCCACCGGAACACCGGCCTGATGCTGGAACACAAAGACCGCCCGCTCGAGCACATGCGCCAGGGTCAAGGCACTGAGATTGGCCTCCGCCTTGTCAACGGCATGTGCCAGCGGATGATACACGGCTGGCAGCCAGGACCGCAGTCGCCCTTCAAATCCGGGAATTTCCCGGATCGGAAACTTCATTTCGCCAAGGTCGACGGCAACTTCCAGCGCCGTGCTTCTGGTCCAGATATTGGGCCCGCGCAAGGCTCGAATATTTCTGAACTCCATAGGTCAATCCTCAGTGGGTGGCAGCGCTCTGGAAGCACGAGCCGGCGGCGGCAGCTTCCGGTCCGGCAAGAGCCCGGACAATATCAAGCGTTGGTTGGATGTCTTCGTCTTCAGGTTGAATCACCAGCAATTCACCAGCCACTGCAGTCTGGAAGGCGGCTTCGATGGCCTGCCGATGACTGGGAATTGCCACAATTTCTGTGGTCCGCCGGGCTCCGGCCAGCCCCTGTCGAAACAGGCTGACCAGTTCTCCTGCGGGCCGATCCGATGCCGCAAAATCTTCGTAGAGCATGACTTTGTCGAACGCCGCCCCGAGTTGCTCGCCCTGTCGGATGATGTCGACGTTTCGGCGGCCGTCACCTGCCGAATACACAATGCTGCGACGCTCATTCGGGAAATTGTCCAGCGCGTGGCACAAGGCGGCCAGCGCCGGAACGTTATGCGAGTCGTCGATCACCACGGTCACGCCTCGCACGCTGAGAACGTTGAATCGTCCAGGGCAATCCCGCATGTCCGGGAGAAAGGCCGTCAGCGTTGCCGTGATGTTTTCCCAGGGAATCTGCATGGCCCAGGCCGCACCGACCGCTGCGAGCACGTTTTCCACCTGGAAGGGAACGCGCCCGCCAATCGTCAGCGGAATCTCAACAACGGGCATGAGTTTCGTTTCCACAGCTCCTTCCGCCGCGACCACGTTGCCGTCACGGACGAAGACTGCCCGCTTCCCTGCCGCGCAGTGCTCGCGGATCACAGGATGCTCGCCATCGATGGCAAAAAACGTCACAGCACCGGCACTTAACGAAGCCATCTGGGCCACTAACGGTTCATCCGCTTTCAGCACGGCTGTTCCGGTCGGCAAGACGACGTCGACCGGACTGCGTTTCACCGTATACATCTGCTCGGGAGTGTCGATGTAGGCCAACCCCAGATGGTCAGCCTCGGCGATATTCGTAACCACCGCCACCTGGCAACGGTCAAAGCCCAAGCCTTCTCTGAGAATACCGCCCCGCCCGGCTTCAAACACGGCCGCTTCGACCTGCGGATTGAGCAGAACTTTGCGGGCACTTCGCGGGCCCGAACAGTCACCCACTTCAATCGTCCGTCCGCCGACGAAGATTCCATCGGTGCAAACGGTCCCCACGACATTCCCCGCCCGACGAACCATGTCGCTCAGCAGTCGGGTGACCACGGTTTTACCATTCGTCCCCGTGATGCAAGCCAGGGGAATCCGGCCATCCTGGTCAGGGGCGAACAGGCTGTTGACAATGGCTTCACCCACCGGACGCGGCTGTCCGACCGAAGGATGCAGGTGCATCAGGAGCCCCGGACCGGCGTTCACTTCGACGACGACCCCGCCCTGATCTTCCATCGGGCGGGAAATGTCTTCAACAACCAGGTCCAGACCGGCAATATCAAGTCCCACCAGTTGCGCTGCCAGCACGGCATGGGCAGCGTTGGTCGGATGAACAGAATCGGTCACATCGATCGACAGGTTGTCATTTCGCTGGACCAGAATCGAAACCCCTGCCGGCGGAATCGACTCGATGGTATATCCCTGCCGCTCAATCTGCATGATCGTCATCGCATCGAATTCGATCAGGCTCAAGGGAAAAGCCTCGCTTTCACCCCGCCGCGGATCGGAATTGAGCTGTTCCATCACTAGCTGCCGAACGGTACGGACACCGTCACCCACAATCGAAGCGGCCTCGCCGCAGGTGGCGGCAATCAATTGATTGCCCACGACCAGCAGCCGATGTTCGTTACCGGGGGCAAAACGCTCAACGATCACGCCGCTGCCTTCATTGCAGGCGAAGTTGAACGCCGATTCAATCTGCGAGCGGGTGGTCAGGTTGGTGAAGACACCCCGGGCATGATTCGCATCCCGAGGTTTGACAACTACCGGGACACCCACTTCCTGAGCAGCCGCCCAGGCGTCTGCGGCATCACTGACTAGGCGACCTTCCGGAACGGGAATTCCTCCCGCCCGCAACATGGTCTTAGTGAGCTCTTTGTCTTGAGCAATCGACTCGGCGATCGCACTCGTGCGATCGGTTTCGGCCGTCCAGATCCGATGCTGTTTCGCCCCATGGCCCAGTTGCACCAGGCTTCCCGAATTCAGACGGCGGGCGGGAATCCAGCGATCTTCGGCAGCCTTAACGATCGCGGCCGTACTCGGCCCCAGGCACACCCGATCACCCAATTCCTGCAGTTTGGCGACTTCCGCCTGGACGTCGAAAGGGCGATCGTAGATTGCCGCGAGAATCAGCTCACGTGCGGTGAACAAGGCGGCCCGTGCCAACTGTTCATCACGATACCGCATGACGACTTTGTAAACGCCTTCTTCCGACGTTTCGCGGGCCTTTCCGAAGCCAACGGGAGTGCCGGCCAGCGTCTGCAGTTCAATCGCCACATGTTCGAGAATGTGACCCGGCCAGGTCCCGTCTCGTAAACGCTGAAAGAACCCTCCGCGTTCACCGATACTGCAGCGGTGTTCGATCATCGACGGCATCCAGGCCATCAGCCGGTCATTAAAGCCCGGCAATGAATTCGAGGGGGAATCCTTCAGGTCCTGAAGATCAACCCAGGCTTCCAGCACCGGGTAGCGTGACCAGATATTTGGGCCGCGAAGGGCCAGAATTTTTCGGATATGCATAGCGGGTACGATCTGGATTCGACAGGCAGGGGAGGTCTGTGGCGGGGGTTGAGGATCTCAACGACACAACAGGTGCCGAATCACTGCACCCTACATCTCGGCTGTAGGATGCTGTATTCTACTACCGAGTTTTAAAAAAGTACATGAAATTTTGAGAGCAGGCACCCAGGGATGCCGGCCCTGACCGGAGAACTCGCTCTTTGCACGCAATGTCCGATTTCCGGAGTAATCTACCCGAGCCATTCCGTCGGGCCGTTGAAGCGCAGCTGCAACCGACAGAATCCGTTGTAGCGTCCTGCACGGTCGATCTTGATGATCGGCTCCAGTTCGTTTCCGGCCTGATCGTGCTCACCTCGCACCGGTTGTTGCTGCTCCGCCAGCCACAATCTTCACAATCGGCAGATTCGGCGACAACCGCATCTTCGAATGTCACCCTGCAAGCCTGGGATAATTCGGCGATCAGTTCCCTGTCAGCCGATGACCACGGCGGCCTCGGTCACCTCGAGGTGTTTGCTCGCGATCGTCGGCTGGCGAGCGTGAATTACACGGTTGGACATGCCGGGGGCGTTCGCGATCTCGTGGATGCCTTTGAGGATCAGCAGACGGGGCGGCAGCGCTCTTTGGAATCAACGGCGGCTGAGCCGGAAATTCCCGAAACCGAAGCCGAGGCTGAGCGTGCCAATGTTAGTGCGCTGTTTCGATTGTTGCGGTTTGCCCGCCGTCGAATTGTGACCTTGCTGTTTGGTGGCTTGTTAACCCTGGCGACGACCGCCGCCGGACTCATTCCCCCGGCATTGACCTGGCCGATCGTCGATGACGTGTTGCAGCCCTTCGATGGACAAATCGACTCCGTCCGTAAACAACTGGCGGCTGGCGAAATCACGAGCGAGCAGGCCGAAGCCCGGCGACTGGAGATCCGTGCGGCGCACCGGGCTTCATTCCGCCGGGTTCCCTGGTACCTGGGGGGCATGGTCGGTGCCATTGTCCTCGCCTGGGGGTTAGGCTGGTGGCAGGGATGGGTCCTGGCATGGCTCAGTGAGCGGATCAGTGCCGACTTGCGCAATGCCACTTATGAGCATCTGCAGCGACTGTCGCTCGATTTCTTTTCCGCCAAACGAACGGGTGATCTGGTCGCCCGCATCAGCAGCGATACCGATCGAATCTGCAGCTTCCTGTCTGACAGTCTGATGGACTTCATTACCGATATCCTGATGATTACCGGAACGATCTTCGTGCTCTTCTGCTGGGACCCGATGCTGGCCCTGGCAACAATCTGCACGTTTCCCTTCATCGCCTGGCTGACCTTCCAGATCCGCAACAGCCTGACCCATGGATTCCTGTTTGCCAGCCGGGCCTGGGCTGACATGACCAGTGTTCTGGCCGATACGATTCCCGGGGTTCGGGTGGTCAAGGCGTTTGCCCAGGAACGGCGGGAAGTCGATCGGTTCCGCGGGACAAATGACCGAATCATGGGGGCCAATGACCGCGTTAATCGAGTCTGGACGTTTTTCTGGCCCATGGTCGCCTTGCTCAACCAGATTGGCCTGCTCGTGGTCTGGGGTGTCGGCGCGTGGGGAGTTTATAACCAGGGCGTGACTGCCGATTCGAAGCAGGGGCTGTCGATCGGGATCCTCTCGGCCGCGATGATCTACGTCAACCGGATCTACGCCCGGCTCGAATCGATGAGTCGCATGACGACCACGACACAACGCGCCGCAGCCAGTGCTCAGCGACTGTTCGAAATTCTGGACCGGGCGCCCACCGTCGCCGAACCGGCGCACCCCGTCGATCCTGGCAAAATCGTGGGAGCCGTCGAACTCAAAGACATCAGCTTCCGATATGGGAATCGGCAGATCATCGATGGCGTGTCACTGCAGATTCGCCCGGGAGAAATGATCGGCCTGGTCGGCACAACGGGTGCCGGCAAGAGCACTCTCGTCAACCTGGTCTGCCGGTTTTACGACGTGGGCAGTGGTGCGATCCTGGTGGATGGAATGGACGTGCGCTCCTTCCGCATCGCCGACTATCGCAAGCACATCGGCATCGTGTTGCAGGAACCGTTTCTGTTCTATGGAACGATTGCCGAGAATATCGCCTACGGCAAACCGCAGGCTACGTTCGAGGAGATCATCAACGCCGCCCGTGCGGCCCGCGCCCATGAATTCATCTTGCGGCTGCCCGATGGTTACGACTCAATCGTTGGCGAACGAGGCCAGACATTATCCGGCGGCGAGCGTCAACGCATTTCGATTGCCCGGGCCCTGCTCATTGATCCGCGGCTGTTGATCCTGGATGAAGCCACCTCGTCGGTCGATACCCAGACCGAACGGCAAATCCAGGAAGCGCTGGACTACCTGGTCCATGGACGCACCACCATCGCGATTGCTCACCGCTTGAGTACGCTCCGCAAAGCCGATCGGCTTGTGGTCCTCGAACATGGCAAGATCATCGAAATCGGCAATCACCAGGAATTGCTCGCCAAAAACGGAGCCTATGCCCGGTTGTATCAGGCGCAGATGCAGCTCACGCGAGATTTCGACGATGCCCCCTCTGAGAACGAGGCCAGCCTGACTTCAAGTGGTCGGCCCAACAGTCTGAGTTCAAATACCGAACTCGAATAACTTCGGCGAGGGCCCGGCGAGCTATCGGGTGTAGGCCACCTGCAGCCGACGCAGCAACTCGGCTTCAAGCGCTTCGTCGTGACCTCGAGCGACCCAACCCGACGGTGCCGACTGACCAACCACCTGATCGAGATCGCGTCGCAGGGGGCTGGCCTGAGAAAAGGTCGCCCCGCCGGGTGTATTGTTCACAATCCCGGGCTGGTCTTCGATTTCCTTGAACACTTCGACCGCCACGAGGTACCCCCCCTGTGCCGGGGTGATATTGATCACAGCTTTGCGGCGAATTGACTGAAGGGTACTTTCCGTCCGGTTTTCGAGCCCATGCGAATCCCGATTCCAGGGTTCGAGCAAGCTCGATCCCACTTTGTATCGAGTCTCAATGACCCCCGGCTGCGATCCGACAGGTCGGCTTTCGCGGGCAATATCGAAATAGTCGTGGACCACGTCGACGCTGCGCTCCCACAACGACTCTTCATTCGACGCTGGCACGAAAATCGGGTTGCCGGCGACAGTCATCGGTCGATTCAAGGCGCACGCCGAAAGGATGCCGCACAGGCACAGCAGCGTCAGGCTGGCGTAAAGGCGAGACATGTGGGAGATTGATTTCAGGAAGACGTGAGAGTTTGTCTCGGAGCCCGGACCTTGCCCCGGAGACCTGTAGGGGGGCGTAATGTGGCATTTTTGGCGATTTCCAGCAAGACCAACCTGCGCCCATGTTTGACCAGTACAACCGCCACCACTTTTTGGCCATGGCGATCTTCTTCGAAGGGAGCCTGATTGGCCTGGCCGCCCTGCTGGGTTGGTGGCTGACCGTCAATCCCCTGGACCACTTCGCCTGGGATTGGCACGGCACCATCGCGGGACTTGCCGGCACCGTCCCCATGTTTCTGTTGTTCGCCTTGGCTTACAGATTTCCTGTCGGACCGCTGAAACAGATCAAGTCGTTTCTGATCCGTGCTCTGGGTCCGTACCTTCTGCTTTGCCGTTGGTATGACCTGCTGCTGTTGGGAGCCGTAGCCGGAATCTCAGAAGAATTGGTCTTTCGCGGCGTGCTGCATCCCAAATTCGGCATCGTCTGGAGCAACGTTGTGTTCGGGGCAGTGCACTGGATTACCCCCGCCTATGCCGTCACTGCCGGTCTGATTGGGGCCTACCTGGGCTGGCTCTGCGATTACAGCGAGAACCTGCTGGCCCCGATCATCGCCCATGGGTTGTACGATTTTCTGGCTTTTCTGGTCGTGGCCCGCGACGCCCGCCGAAATCTGGCACCAGAGGCAGAGATCGCGGAAGCCGATTGATCGCCCGTGGCCTGAAGATCGTCAGTTCAGGGATGGCGGAGCACTGCGAGGCCATCCACAGGCGCGATTCGCCAAAACGCTGGCTAATCGCGTTCAGATAAGCGGAGAGGGGGGGATTCGAACCCCCGGTCCCCCTTTCGGAAGACACAGCATTTCCAGTGCTGCACAATCGACCACTCTGTCACCTCTCCGGGTTGTCAGCCGGGGTTGATCGCGACCAGTGGTCTGGTCCGATCGACCCCGAAATACTAACCCTTCTTCTCTTTGCCGGCTTTTTCTTTCTTGGCAGGCTTGGCTTCGGCTTTGGCCTTTTCGGCCTTGGGCTTTTTACCGCCGGCGGCTTTCCGCTCCGCCTTCTCGGCAGCCGCGGCGGCCAACCGTTCTTCCTTATGCTTCAGCAAGTCAGCATTGTTTTGTTCGATTTCGCCAACCCGTCGCAACCGGGCGGTAATCTGGCGGACTTTCGCGTCCAGCTTGCGGTAAATCGGGTCCAGCTTGAATTTCTTCGCTTCGACCTTCTTTTCGGTCAGGACTTTTGCCCGAGCCGCCAATTCACCTTTGGCCCGATCCAACTGCGTTTCTGTGATTTTCCGACTGGTTCCCATAACCTCTGTAACTTTCCTGAACTGACTGGCCGGCGCGCACAACTTCAGCGGCACGCCGTCGATTGACAACTCATCGCGAATCCATGATTGTCACATTCTCGGGCAATTTGTTCAATAGTCAGAGAGGGGCTCCCTGGCTAATCCTGAAGAAATGGTGTTCTGGAGACAGGAGCGGGGGATGCGTGCCGTAGTTCTCGACAACACGGGTGTCAAATTCCGGTCCGATTATCCGAATCCCCAGCCCAAAACCGGGGAAATTCTGGTCCGAGTGCTGATGGCTGGGGTTTGCGAGACCGATTTGCAGCTCATCCGGGGCTACATGGGGTTTCAAGGCGTTCTGGGCCACGAATTTGTGGGAATTGCCGAGAGTGGACCCTTCCAGGGCCGGCGCGTGGTGGGCGAAATCAACGCCAGTTGCGAAACCTGCGAGTATTGCCAGCGCGGCCTGGCAAACCACTGCCCGCATCGCACGGTCCTGGGTATTTTGAACCGTGATGGGGCGTTCGCCGACTACTTGAGCATTCCTCAACAGAATCTCCACCTCGTTCCGGACGATATTTCCACCCGGGCCGCCGTTCTGACCGAACCGCTGGCCGCCGCCTTCCAGATATTGGAACAACTCCGAGTTTCCGCGGGCCAAACCGTACTGGTGCTAGGAGACGGCCGTTTGGGAAACCTCTGCGCCCAGGTTTTAGCCCATGCCGGTTGCCGGGTAACGGTTGTGGGAAAACACGCGCGGAAACTCGAGATCCTGCGTAAATCAGGCATTGCGACACTTCTGTTGGCCGATTTGCCTGCCGACCGGTCGAATGACATCGTGGTCGACTGCACGGGTTCCGCGACCGGTCTGGCCACGGCCCTGTCGGTCGTTCGGCCGCGAGGCACTATCGTCCTGAAAACGACCGTCGCGGGCGAACAGCACATCTCGCTGGCGCCCGTTGTGATCGACGAAGTGACCATAATCGGATCTCGTTGCGGTCCCTTTCCCGTGGCTCTGGCCGCCCTGCAGAGGCAGCAAATCGACGTCATGTCGCTCATCGATGGCATCGCACCGCTGGAATCGACCCTTGCCATGTTCGAGCGCGCCCGAACCGAACCCGTGCTCAAACTGCTGCTGGAAATCAATTCCGAAGCAGCCTGACACAACCCGGACTGTTCACCTGACGGCCCTCCACACGGGAAAAGTAGGGTCGCATCCGCATCTGAAGCCTGCGGAATTGGAACAAACAAGCAGGACGGTGGATCGTACATACTCCAGGTAAACCGCCCGAAAATGGCGAGGCAAACCCCGTTTCTGCGGAAAACTGCACGAATTCGGGGCTGAAGTGGCGTTCGGTGAGGCATTTCGAAATTGACCGCATCGTCCCGGCGGTATAGAACTAGTTCGTTAGCCCAGACAACCCATGGTTTGGAATTTATGGCGAAGCGACTGCTGATCATGGCGCTGGTCGCGATGCAATGTGCATCGTGGGGCGGCGCTTCGCTGTTTTTTTGCTTTGGGCCCGATGGCTCGTTCTGCATCGATGGTGGGCCGGCTGACTGTTCGTGTTGTATCGATAAACCTCATACCGAATGTGAGGCGTCCGACTCAGCACACGGCTGTGGTTGCCACGCTGCCGACGCCCACACCGAGTCGCTGCCGACTGCCCCAGACGCTGTCGAGGCGACCGTCGATCCACTGATCGCGCGGCATCACTGCCACTGCCTGCACCTGCAAGTTTCGCAGGGGCCGACCTTGGTGAACCGCTCGCACCGCGAGTGTGAACTGCTACGGCAAGCGGCCCAGATCAGCCAGACGGCGGTCGGTTGCCCCGGCACCGTCGCACTCCCGGTCGAAACCGCCTGGCGCGTCCCCTTGCCCGACGGCGGGCTCGCCTTCTCTCTCTTGACCGTAACCGTGGCTGTCCGCATCTGCTGAGATCGCGGTTCAGGCTCTGCCGAGACACTGCCAGGACAGATGCCCCAGCTTTCGGCACGGCTGCGCACGACCGCATTCGGATTGTGCAACGGTCTGCCGGCTGGTTTCACGTCTGTGTCCCCGGCGTCCTTGGCGTTTCGAATTTGCCACGGGCTCCCCCCTTCGTTTTTTCGAGTCTACTCCCATGTCGACAATCGTATCTTCACCCAACGGGCAGGTTCCGGTCTCACCGACGTCGCACAACCTCTGGCGGCGACTGGCGCACGGACTGCCAAATATCGTCGTCTTCTCCGTGTTGGGCTGGCTGATGTACTTCGGGCACCACACAGGGTGGAAGCTGCCGAAGTTCTCGGCCCTGCAGGGCGCAGCAGCGACGGCGACTGACGACTGGTGCACTGACCATCTGGTTCCCGAATCGCAGTGTGTCGAGTGCCATCCCGAACTGTTTCCCCGTGCAGAGTGGACCGGCTTCTGCCGCCAGCATGGGGTCGCCGAGTGTGTCTTGGATCATCCCGAACGGGCCCAGGTCTCGGGGACTCCGCAAGCACCAAGCTACGATGTCGTCGCCGCCCTCGCCTTGCGCCCGCGGACCGAAAACAACAGTCGGAATATGCTGCACAAGAAACTGGTGCAATTCGCCTCGGCGGACAGTGCGACCAAAGCCGGTGTCGATGTCGATGTGGTGCAGGAACGGCCGATGACGGAATTCGTCGCGGCGAATGGCGAAGTGATGTTCGACCCGACGCGCGTCGCGCACCTGGCGTCCCGCGTCCCGGGAACGGTCGCGCAGGTTTACAAGACGCTGGGTGACAATGTCGCGGCGGGTGAAGTGCTGGCGCTGATCGACTCGTCCGCGGTCGGCCAGGCGAAGTCGCAGTTGCAGCATGCTGTCGCTCAGTACCAGTTGCGAAAGTCGATTGTCGGGCGCCTTCGCGAAGCCTCTGATAACGGAGCCGTTTCCAAGAAATCGCTGCTCGAGGGCGAGACCGCCTTTCAAGAAGCCCAGATCGCATTTTTCTCGGCCCGTCAGGCACTGGCCAACCTGGGGTTCGAAATGCCCGCCAATATCGAAACCAGCGAACCGGCAGAACTGGCCGAGATGATTCGATTCCTGGGACTGCCAGAAGACATCGTGCAGGTGGTTCGTCGGGAAACCCAGTCGGCGAATCTGATCCCGCTGCGGTCCCCGTTCCCCGGCGTGGTCGTCACCGCGGACATCGTGGCGGGCGAAGTCGTAACCGCCAGCAATCAACTCTACACGATCTCCGATCCCGATCGCATGTGGCTGTTGTTGAACGTGCGCCCCGACGATGCCCGATACGTGGCCTCCGGACAGACCGTCCGTTTTCGGACAGACGAAAATTCCGCCGAGGCCCTGGGCAAAATCGCCTGGATCAGCCCAGCCGTGGATGAGCAGACCAGAACGCTGCATGTGCGGGTGATCCTCGGGAACACCGAGCGCCGGTTGCGCGATAAAACCTTCGGAACCGCGAAGATTGTGCTGCGGGAAGAACCCCGGGCGATTACGGTTCCACGGGAAGCGATCCAGACCACCAGTGATGCCACGTTCGTGTTCGTCCGCGACAAACACTATCTCGAAGCAGGCGCGCCGAAAGTGTTTCATGTCCGGCAGGTCCGCATCGGAGCTCGCGATGACGGGTTCGTCGAACTGCTGGCGGGCGTGCTGCCCGGCGAGGTTGTAGCGGTTAAGGGGAGCCCTGTTTTGCTGGCGCAACTGCTGCGCAGCAATCTGGGAGCAGGCTGCGGCTGTCACGACCATCAACCCCAGAAATAACGCACCCTGCGAGTGGTTACGACACAGTCTTTCTTGCATTGCGGCAGTCACGGCATTCACCTATGGATTTCCTGAATCGGATCATCGACTTCTCGTTACGCAACCGCGTCCTCGTCATTCTGGCCACGCTGGCGGCCGGTGTGGCGGGTGTCCTGGCGTTGCAGCATCTCGATATCGATGCCTTTCCGGATACGACGCCGGTGCAGGTGCAGATCAACACCACGGCCCCCGCGCTGAGCCCCGAAGAGGTGGAACGCCAGATCACCTTTCCGATCGAACAGGCCATCAGCGGCCTGGCCAGCCTCGAACAGATGCGGTCGATCTCGAAATTCGGGCTGTCGCAAGTCGTCGTGGTCTTTCGCGACGGGACCGACATCTATTTCGCACGGCAGTTGATCAACGAAAAGCTGGCCACCGTCGAGATGCCGGGCGGCATCGCACGCCCCCGCATGGGGCCCGTCGCCACCGGGTTGGGCGAGGTTTTTCACTACGTCGTCAGCGGCCAGGGAACCGACCCGACCGACCTGCGTACCATTCACGACTGGGTCATTCGGCCCCCGATGCGGACGGTTCCCGGAACCGCTGAGATCAACAGTTGGGGGGGCTATGAAAAGCAGTACCAGGTACGGATTCATCCTGATCGCTTGATCAAACATGGCGTCACGTTCGGAGAAGTCGTCGAGGCGGTGAAACGGAACAACCTGAACGTCGGCGGTGGCAACATCACCCAGGAAGGGGGCATGCTGCTCGTCCAGGGCTTGGGACGCACCAGCGGCATCGAACCCCTGCGTCAGATTGTGGTCACGACCAACGACGGCGTGGCCGTTCGCGTGACCGATGTGGCAGATGTCGAGATTGGACACGAGATCCGCCGCGGCGCCGTGACGGCCGACGGTCAGGGAGAAGTCGTACTGGGACTCGGTTTCATGCTGATGGGCGAGAACAGCCACGACGTCACCCGTGCCATGAAACAGAAAATGGACTCGGTCCGTGGCAGCCTGCCGGCCAATGTGCAGGTCACTTCTGTTTACGATCGGACGGAACTGGTCGATTTCGTTATCGACACGGTCCGCAAGAACCTGTTCGAAGGGGGCCTGCTCGTCGTCGCCGTGCTGTTCGCCTTCCTCGGCAATTTTCGGGCGGCCGTCATTGTCGCCGTGGCGATTCCATTGTCGATGCTGTTTGCCTTCTGCGGCATGCTGAAATTCGGCATCGCGGCGAGTCTGCTCAGCCTGGGTGCGATCGACTTCGGCATGATTGTCGACAGCTCGGTCGTGATGATCGAGAACTGCGTGCGGCATTTGGCGCACGACAACCCGCAAGGACGAAGCCGACTCGAGATCCTGCGCGATGCGGCGGTCGAGGTTCGCAAGCCCACGATGTTCGGCGAGCTGATCATCATGATCGTCTACCTGCCGATCCTGGCGCTCGAAGGCATTGAAGGCAAAATGTTCCGGCCTATGGCGCTGACCGTGATCTTCGCGCTGGCCGGTTCGATGATCCTGTCGATCACGCTGATGCCCGTGCTGGCGAGTTTCCTGCTGCCGCAGCGGGTCGAAGAACGGGAACCATTCCTGATGCGCGTGGCCCATGCGATTCACTACCCGATTCTGCAGTTTGCCATGCACCACAAAGCCGCCGTGATGGGGTTTGCCGCGACGGTCCTGCTGCTGGCATTCGGCATGATCGCCCCGCACCTGGGTTCCGAATTTGTGCCGCGGCTTTCTGAAGGTGCAATTGCGATTGGCGTGGTCCGTCTGGCAGGCACAGACCTGAGCGAGTCGATTCGTTACAACACGGAAATGGAACGGGTGATCCTGCGGGAATTCCCGGATGAAGTGGAACATGTCTGGAGCCGGGTCGGAACCGCCGAGGTGGCCACCGACCCGATGGGTGTCGAACTGACCGACACGTTCGTCACGCTCAAGCCACGCCAGCAATGGAAAAAGGCCCGCACGCAGGCCGAGTTCACCGAATTGCTCGACCGGGCGCTGCGCGACATGCCCGGGCAGCGATTGGCCTATTCGCAGCCGATCGAGATGCGGATCAACGAGATGGTCTCGGGGGTCCGCGCCGATCTGGGGGTCAAACTGTTCGGCGACGACTTCGATGTGCTGGTCAAAAAAGGACACGAGATCGAAGCGGTTCTGAAGTCGATCGACGGCGCGGCTGACGTCGCCACCGAGCAGATCACCGGGCAGCCCATGCTGCAGGTGAAGGTGAACCAGGCTCAGATCGCCCGCTACGGCGTCTCGGCCCAGGCGGTGCTCGAGATGGTCGAATCCATTGGCAGCAAACCGCTGGGGGAAATTGTGGAAGGCCAGATCCGCTTTCCTCTGATTGCCCGGCTGCCCGAGCAATTTCGCGCCAGTCCCGAAGCGGTGGGCAACATGCTGGTCACGACCCCCGCCGGTCAGCGGATTCCCCTGTCGCAGTTGGCTTCGGTCGAAGTGGTCGAAGGACCATCGACCATCACCCGCGAATGGGGACAGCGCCGGATTACGATCACGGCCAATGTCCGCGGCCGCGACCTGGGGAGTTTCGTGAATGCCGCCCGCGAGCGAATCGCCCGGGAAGTCGCGCTGCCCCAGGGACGCTACCGCATCGAATACGGCGGCCAGTTTGAAAACCTCGAGCGGGCCCGTACCCGACTGCTGATCGTGGTGCCGTTGGCCTTGGTGCTGATTTTCGGACTGCTGTACCTCACCTACCACAACCTGGTGGATGCCCTGCGTGTGTTCACCGGAATTCCATTCGCGTGGGTGGGGGGCATCTTCGCTTTGTGGTTGCGTGACATGCCGTTTTCGATTTCCGCCGGGATCGGCTTTATCGCCATGTCGGGAGTGGCCGTCCTCGATGACATGATTCTGGTCTCGTACATTCGCCAGCTCAGGCAGCGGGGCCTGGGGCTGGATGACGCGGTCACGCAGGCCGCCGTCACGCGACTGCGCCCTGTGCTGATGACCACGCTGGTGGCCAGCCTGGGCTTTCTGCCGATGGCCTTCAGCGAAGGCATGGGGGCCGAAGTGCAGCGCCCCCTGGCGACGGTCGTCATCGGGGGTGTGATCGGCGCGATGATCATGTCGCTGCTCGTGCTGCGCGTGTTGTATCTGATTTTCAATCGTGTCGGGGGTGACCGCGAACCGGCCTCCGTCGTGGAGCCAATACCGGCCGTGGCGGTCGCGGGCGCCCCCTTGCGTCCGTCGCCTACAGTGGTCAGTTGACAGTCCCCCACGCACACTCATTTCGGTTCTCGCAAAAAGGAGTTAATGATGCTGACAATTCGATTCGTACCTCTCGTGTGTGGACTGGCCCTCATGCTGGCCGTTGGCTGTACCAGCCAGAGCGCGGCCCCGTCGGCCGACCAGGGATCGGCGAAGTCCACCGAGACAGCCAGTTCGAGCAAGAAGACCGCCCATACGCACGACAGTTGGTGGTGCGATGAACACGGCGTTCCGGAAGACGTGTGTGGCCTGTGCAACAGCAAGCTCGCCGCGGAACTGCAAAAGAAGGGTGACTGGTGCAAAGAACACGACCGACCCGATTCGCAGTGTTTCAAGTGCCACCCGGAATTGGAAGCCCGGTTCGCCGCCCAGTACGAGGCCAAGTACGGCAAGAAGCCCCCCAAGCCGCAGGGGTAACCCGCCCCAGTTCGTGGGACGACGGGCCTTTCCTCAATGGCCCGTCGCCCGCGGGTGGACCTCCACGACGGGTCATTCACAGACACGCCTCCGCTGGCAGGGCAGGCCGCGCGATCACTACACTGAGTTGCGCGGCTTGGTCGTGCCACCCGGTCGCCACGATGTGTCTGGTGCTGTTGGCACCGCGTATTCACTCTGATTGCAGTCCACCCACAACGAGTCGCTCGCATGCAGAAACTGTCAGACAAGGTCGTCGTCATCACCGGAGCCAACCAGGGAATTGGCAAGGGAATCGCCCAGGCCTGTGCGGCTGAAGGGGCCAAGCTCGCGCTGTGCGCCCGCAACGCCGAGAAACTGGCGCAGACGGCGAGTGAATTGCAGGCGGCGGGTGCCGACGTGCTGTCGCTCCCCCTGGACGTCACCGACGAACAGGCGGTCGATCGGTTCTTCGACGCCATCCGCGCGAAATTCGGACGAGTCGATGTGCTCATTAACAACGCCGGGGCCTTCGATGGCGGACGGATCGATGAGCTCACCCTCGAGGCCTGGAACAACGTCATCGGCGCCTGCCTGACCGGTGCCTTTCTCTGCAGTCGACGCGCTTTTGCCATGATGAAAGCCCAGGGTGGTGGCAGGATCCTGAACATCGGATCGATCTCGGCCCAACGCCCACGCGCAGGGGGGGTCCCCTACGCGGCGGCAAAATTCGGAGTATGGGGTCTGACGCAGGCGACGGCCCTCGACGGCCGCCCGTTTGGCATCGTGGCCAGTTGTCTGCATCCGGGTAATGTGCGGGTCGAACGCCGGCAGGGGACGGACCTGAAATCCGACGACGAACCCATGATGGAGACCGCCACCATCGCGCAGGCCGCGCTGGCCATGCTGACGCTTCCGCCCGATGTCAATTTTCTGGAAGCCATCGTGTTACCGGTCGGACAGGATTACCTGGGACGTGGCTGACCGCGAACGAAGTGCGTCTCGCACGCCAGGCTAAAACATGCCACTCGACTTCAGCAGCGTTTCCTGCACGTCGAGGTCATGTTCCATGCTGAAATCGGGAGTCTTTTTGCCGGTGACGATGGCTGCAAATTCCCGCAGGTCGGCAATTTGCAGCGTCGCGGCGGGCAGTTCGACCGTCTGCCAGCCCGTATTGCCGGTGCGATACACTTCGACCGGCTGAATGTTCTTGTTGGCCAGGTGACCGCTCCCGAGGTGCGGAATGATCAGCGCGCCTTCGGTGCCGTAGAGTTCGATACGCCGGGTCGCGGGAACCACTTCCAGCGCCGGGACTTCCAGGATGCTGAAGGCATTGTCGAACTCGAACAGCGCCACGCCATGATCGATGAAACTCCGCGGCTCGGCGGTGTGATGATGGGCCAGAAACGGGTTGATCTTGCGCGGCTTGCCCAGCAGCGTGACCATCATATCCACCAAGTGCCCCGCCATTTCGAAATAGATGCCCCCCGGGTAGCGGCCCAGTTCGTCGACATAATGGGCATACGAGGGGAGGTCTTTTGGTAACCGGCCTCGAAACTCGTAGATGCGTCCGAACTCTTTGCGGCGGCCGCGGGTCAGCATTTCCTGCACAGCCGACATGTAGCGGAACAGATAGATCATCTGCACATGCAGTTTTTTCTGCCGCGCCAGGTCAATCAACCGCCGGTGTTCGTTGAAATCGACGCCGGCCGGCTTTTCGAGCATGACCGGGCGGCCGCTGTCGAGCGCCAGGCGCGCAAGCTGTAGGTTTTCGTACACCCGCCCTTCGACGACGACACCGTCCAGTTCCTGCTTCAGCAGGTCCGCGGCAGTATCGAAGACCCGAAACCCCGAAATCAGGGGAGCCCATTTCTTGCTCTGGGTGGACACAGTCTGCGGATCGGGATCGTAGAAACCCACCAGCGAGAATTCGTCCGGGTGCTCGGCGACGCGCTTCACGATGCCGTCGGCGTGCGTGTGCCACATCCCCAGCATTCCCAGTTTCAACGGCATGGCGCTCTCCCTCGGTGACAGACAACAGAATTTGACCGCCACGCCCGGTGATCCCGGCGGCGGTGCATTGCACCCTTCGCTCAGATTATGACAGCCTCGCTACGGCTTGACGATTGTGCCGTCGTTTTTTCGCAGTGTCCCCCAGCGCAGGTCGAACGGCGGATCGTCTCCCACGGGGAAACGGGCCGCCAGCGCTTCATTGAATTCGATTCCCAGTCCCGGCTTGTCGTTCGCGTAGTAGTACCCGCCTTTGAGTTCCGGGCACCCGGGAAAGACCTCCTGCTCTTCCGTAGTAAACGCCCGGGCCTCCTGGATGCCGAAGTTGGGAATCGCCAGATCGAGATGCACGTTGCAGGCATGCCCGACCGGTGAGACATCTCCGGGACCGTGCCAGGCGGTGCGCACGGCGAAGAACTCGCACAGCGCGGCGATCTTGCGGGCCGCCGTCAGACCACCCACTTGAGAAATGTGAATGCGGATAAAGTCGATGAGCCGTTCGGAGATCAGCGGCACATACTCGTTCGGATTGTTGAACAGTTCCCCCATCGCCAGGGGTGTACTCGTCTGCTGCCGCAGATGCTTGAAGTAGCCCACGTCTTCCGGCGAAAACGGGTCTTCCATGAAGTACGGTTTGAACTTTTCGACATCCTTCACCAGTTGCATCGCCAGAATAGGGGGGAGTCGTTCGTGAATGTCGTGTAGCAATTCGACACTGTCGCCAAATTTATTGCGGATGTGCTCGAACAGTTTCGGAACAATCCGGGCGTAGGGACCGGGTTCAAACGTGTCCACCCGGCGATTACTGGGGGTCGCGCCCTCACCTGCCCCCGTGGCACCGCCGGTGCCATAGGTCGCCTGGCCCGGCACGGCACATTGAATGCGAATGTGCCGGTATCCCTCGGCCTGATATTTGGCCACGGCTTCCGCCACATCCTGAAAGGTCTGTCCCGAGGCGTGACGATAGGTGTCCACGGCCTCGCGGCACTTGCCACCCAACAGTTGGTAGACCGGCAGTTTGGCCCGTTTACCCAGGATATCCCAGAGTGCCATATCGACCCCGGACAGGGCATTTCCCAACACGGGTCCGTTGCGCCAGTACGAACTGACGAATGACGACTGCCAGACATCTTCAATGCGGGTGACGTCTTTGCCGATCAGAAACGGTTTGAGGAACTGATTCACCGCCGTTTCGACCGCGCGGGCCCGCTGGGTGAATGTCGCACACCCCAACCCCGTTAACCCCGGCTCATTGGTAAGCACCTTAACGACTACCAAGCGAATCTTCGCGGGGGCGGTCAGAAAGGTCTGGATGTCGGTGATCCGCAGTGGGGGAGTGCCCCGCGCAGCCTGCTCGGCGATCGTGGCGGCCCGATCCTCCGCCAGGCCAGACGATTGCGCCAGCCAGGGCAACCCGACGGCGGCAGATCCCAACATGGTCGATTTCAACCAGTCACGACGATCCATTTCACGACTCCCAGAGCGCACAAGAGACGAGTCAGGTCGAACGGCCAGAGCGTGCCATACGACTTCCAACGTACCGCAGGTCGAGCACAGATACCATCGTGGCCCCACCATTCGGTGTGGGACAAAAACTGCCAATCAATCATCACGCCACAGGTCGCCGGGGCCGGTGACAACACGTACTAAGTCAACCCGGCTGGTCAGTGAGTCACCACCTGCCCCAGACCCGTGAGCAGGTAGATCGCCGTGAACAACCCCAGCAGCGCCAGGAACACGGCGACGATCACGCCCAAAGATACGGGATGAAAATGCAACGGCTCGTTTCGCTCCAGACGTCGTACCGTCCCCCAATGCCGTCGTGCGGCGAACAGATTGACGAGCACACCCAGCATTACCAGGGTTGTGCCGATCCAGAGCGAATGTCCCGAGCGCTGCGCCGGCACAACCCCTTCAGCCGCGGCGACTTCCCGCAGGAACAGCCCGAACCTGGCGACGACAAACCCAAACCCCATCATCGCCAGTCCAGTACGAATCCAGGCCAGCAAGGTTCGTTCCGCCGCAAATTGCACGCGCGGATCAACGGGAACAGCCGGTACTTCAGAACCCTCGCCCATTTTTTAGATTTCAAGATTTTAGAATTTTTCGAGCCTGTCATCCGGGACAGACGACTCAGATACGCGCTGCCAACTCACGGACAGACATCAGCCAGTCATTTCTTGTCGCGGGTCAGCCACTGCAGCAGTGTCGCGTTCACCTGGGCAGTGGCATCGCGATGTACGAAATGCCCGGCCTCGGGAATCGTGACCAGAGTGAAATCTTTCTCGATCCACTTCCAGGTGTCGTTGAGGGCCCCCGGCAGCAGGTACTGGTCTTTCAGGCCATGAATCATGAGGACCGAACACTTGACTGGGGGAAACTCCTGGTCCTCGGCGTACGGTTCGCGCGGGTAATTCGCCTTGTAGTAGTTCAACATGCCTTCCAGCGACGACCTCTTCAATGCGTCGAGATACACACGCCGGTCCGCTTCTTCTTTCACCCAGAACACGAGCAGTTCCGGACGCAGGGCCGCGGCGGCTTCCGGTTGTTGAAACGTGCGCGCGTACTGACTGTTCTTGCGCTGCTCGGGGTTATGGACCAGTTCGCGCAGCAGGCCCCGGGGATGGGGCAGATTCAGAATCACGAGCCGTTCGGTTTTCTCGGGATATTTCATGGCGAATGCCCAGGCGACGGCCCCACCCCAGTCGTGACCGACGATCGTGGCCTTGTCCTGTTTAAAATGGGCGACGACAGCGGCCACATCGGCGGTGAGCTTGTCCATCGCATACTGTTCGACTCCCACCGGCTGATCACTCTTGTTGTACCCGCGCATATCCAGCGCCACGACCTGAAAGTGTCGGGCCAGCACGGGGATCTGATCGCGCCAGGTGTACGAGAAATCGGGAAAGCCATGCAGCAGGACGACCAGCGGCCCCTGCCCCGCGGTCACGTAATGCAGCTTCACCCCGTCCGAGTCCACAAAGCCCTCGGCCAGCGGTTCGTCGGCATGCGCCACCGCCGTCAGCAACCCCACGACAACCGCCATACACAAAATTTTTCGCAGCATTTGTTTTTCCCCTCAACTTGTGGTGCTGGCATCTCGCCGGCACCGTCACACGTGCTCCAACCGGCAGGCGGGACGCCTGCACTACAAGACCATCATCTCAAGGGTGGACTTCGCACCCCAGAATAGTGTGGTCACCAGTGGAATTGAAACACCGCCGGCCCGCCCCTCGGGAAAGGTTGGGGCTGTCCTTGACCCGTCGCCCCCATTTGTGGTGCGGGCGTCGCGCCGGCACCACAAACGCAACCGGTCGATGACACGAACCGTGACCTCGACC
>JAFEBR010000571.1 GCA_018242565.1 Planctomycetota bacterium
AGCAGATGCTGCGAACTCAAGCCGAAGCCGAACGTCAGCAAAACTGGCGGCGTGGACAGCAGATCGATCAACGTCGTGTACTGCTGGATGAACGTCAGCAGTCGGTTGAGCGAGAGCGTCAGATCTTGACCCGCGAGCGTCGCTCGCTGGAAGAGCGACTGGCACTCGACGCCGAGCACTTTCGCCAGGAACGCGCGGCCTGGGAACAGGAACGAGAAACACAGAAGGCCGACTTGCGACGTCAGCAGGATCTGCTGACTCTGCACGCCGAGAACCTGGAAGCCCGTCGACAGCGCCTGGATCGATTGCGCAGCGAGCTCGAAGAAACGAACCGACACTCACTGGAAATGCGGCTGGCGGTCGAAGAATCGGTCGCCCAACTGCTGCAGACCGCCGGCACGGAAGCCGCACGAGAGCGAATTGACGAGGCCCACGCCGTCCTGGCCGAGTACTATCGCCACACGCGCGAGTCGATCATTCGCCAGCATCAGGAACTCGAACAGGTGCAGCAGCGGATTCAGGAACAGCGAACCGAGTTTCGCAATGAACGGCAGTTGCTGGTGACCTGGGCCACCCAGCAGGAAGAGCAATTTGCAGCCCGAGACCAGGCCCTGCATGCCGAACGCGAAGCGCTCGAACATCGATTCGCCGACCAGCAACGCCAGATCGCCAGCCTGACTGCCGAAAACCTGCGGGCCGAATCGCGAATCCGCGAATTGCTGAACGAGTTGGCCGAGCGCGACGCCGAATAACGGCGCTGGCCCCCCGGGTCCGGCTGCCGGCGGCGCATTCCCCTGCACTGCCGTTTCGTGCCGGCAAAGAATCTCGCGCCAAACCGATATTATTGCGACGCGGCACAGTTCCCCCCGTGCCCTTCTTCGGCCGTTTCAGAGAAGACGAGCCTGAGGCTGCGACGGTCCCGCCAGTGTTGCCCTGCACGCGGTGCACAGCGTAAGCTCTACCGAGTAAACACTCACCGTGCACGACACCAAACCATTCAAAGGTTCAGAGCCATGCAGAATTTCTGGACGCGACCTCGAAACGGCCTGATTTTGGGAATTCTCGTACTGGGCTCGATGACGGCCATCACACGATCTCAAGAGCGGACCACGGCGTCCAGTCGCACGACGGCGGAAACACCTTCTGCCCCTCTCGCGCCACAGTACACCGAATCGGGCGAACTCAAGTTGCCCGAGGATTTCAGCACCTGGGTATTCGTGGGCTCAAACCTGGGGATTGAGTATCGAGACGATTCCGCGCCGGCCGACGCGCCCGAGAAGGCTGACACTTCGCACCTGAAGTCTGCGAATTTCCACAATGTGTACCTGAATCCAGAGGCCTTCCGACACTTTCAGAAGACGGGAGAATTTCCCGACAAGACGGTTTTGATCCTGGATGTCTATAAGGCCGAGGAAGGTGCTCCGAAGAGCGTCGTATCGCGCGGCTTGTTCCCGGGGAAGCGACAGGAAATCGCGGTCGCCGTCAAGAACAGCGCACGACCGGGAGGCGTGAAAGCCAACTGGGCCTATTACGACTTTCCTCCCGACCAGAAGACGGCCAAGCCCTTTCCCGAAAAGGCCTGTTACGATTGCCACCTGCAGCACGCGCAAACCGATAACGTGTGGGTCCAGTTTTACCCGACGCTGCGGGCCTTGCAGGCACAAACGCGTAAATGAAAGCGCCGGCGGCGAAGTCACCGATCTGGAACAAGCTCAACCTGGGCTTCGGCCACCACGGGATCGTCTTTGCCTTTCAGAGCCGTCGCCCGCAATGTCACCGGCATATTGAATGGGCCGATGCGCCCGTTCGCGAATTGCAGACGAATCGAGCCGACCGACTGATCCTGGGGTAACACCACCGGTTCGGCGGAAATCCCGCGGATATGATTCGCCGTAACGAGTTCCACTCGCACAGGCACGTTCACTCCCTGGCCGCGTCCGATACGAATCGTCAATTCGGCGTTTTCTCCAGGAATGGCAACCACTGACTGCCGGTCGACATCCAGACTGAGTTGACCAGGATCAACCAGCGCCACGATCTGTTCATTCTGCGCCAGCGACGTGAAACTCACTTTGTGCTTGTGCCCATCCGGATCGACCACCTCGCCAATCCCCATGACGACCGTGCGACTGGTGCGACCGATCTCCATCCAGGGGGGCAAATAGATCGGGTAATCAAACTCCGTCGCGTCGGCCGGCACTTCGATCGCTGGTCCGCGTACTCCCTGTAAATGCCGGGCCTGCTTGTCGGCCAGGCGCACCTGCAGCGGGCCAGTATATCCGCCACGTTCAATCTTGAAGTGCCGGACAAACTTGCCGCCCCGCTGCGCGTACTTGACTTCGTACACGCCGGAAATCTTAAAGGGGGTCGGCTGTGTCACGGCCAAGAGCAACGTATCGTTCGTGATGTCATCGCGATTGGTGCTGACATATTTCGCCAACCGGATCAGAGGCTGACCGGCGATCATCGCCGTGCCGCGGACTGTCACCAGATGCGCATCGACAGGCGCCATGGCGGTCGCCTTGAACGAGACTTCCACTTCATCGGCATTTCCGGGAACGACTGCCTCTGATACGGCCACTCCCGCAGGCAGGTTGCTCCACTGCAATGTCACCGGTTCAGCGAAGGACCCGTTACGAACGACCTTGAATTTGATTTTCGATTCGCCGCCCCGGGCGACCGAAATCGCATCCGCCGGAAGCTGCACAGAAAAATCGGGGGCGGGTGGGGGCGCCACCCGCAAACGGTAAGCAAACGCCGGCGCACCTCGTGTTGGCAAGCGCTCTTCGACCTTCACCAGAAACTGGCCGTCGGCCGGAAACGTATATCGCAGGAACGAATCAGTCAGATGCACGTCATCGGCTCGCGCCAACTCCTGCCCTTGTAAATCCAGCAACGTAATCACCGAATCCAAGGGCGAACCCAACCGGGCCGCCCGCAGATCAAACTCGAGTGTCTGGCCTTTCACACCGCGCACTCTCCAGTAATCGACATCGCCCGGGCGGCCAATCTGCCCGTTCCCCACAAACGGGACGTCCATCTCGCGTGCCTGGTCCGATCGATCGTTGGGTTCGGTTTCCAAAGCCTCTGGCAGGTCATCAAGTTCGACAGAAATCAGACGCCCCGTCGCCGACGACAGGCCAACATCGGTCACCGAGGTCGATCCCAGATCAGTCGGCAGCAACCATTCGATTCGATTCTGACTCAGGCCGCCGCCGGTCAATTCAAACGGCACTCGTGTGCCTCTGCGGCCACCCAGAGGATAGATGCGATCGACAAACGGTTCAGCCGTGACCGTCAGTCGGTAAACGTAATGCTGCAGCCCACCGTATTTGACATCATGGATCACCACGGAGTAATCGCCATCCACCGGGGCCGTGAAGCGAACGAACGAATCAATGCCGGGAAGTGAGTTCTCGGTGCTCTCGGCAACTCTGTGGCCACGGGCGTCGCGGATTTCCAGGCGGGCATCGAATGGCGATCCCAGACGGTTGGTCAGTGCCGTGCACGTTAACACCTGCCCGGCACGCGCGGAGAACGTCCACAGGTCGACATCCTCACGCGGGAAGATGCGGCCATTAATCGTCACCGGCAATTTCACTTCGACGGGCAGCGGCGCGCCATCGATCTCGTCTTCGACCACTTCCGGCAAGGTGCCAACGAGAAATGACCGCGACGGTACGGCCCCCTGGTCGGTCCAGACGCGCCAGGGATGGTTCCCCAGCGGGGCATTGGCAGCGACCGATACGGTCGCCGCCAGGTCGCGGGGATAATCCTCGGCCTGCTGCGAGTCGGGCAGAGGAATGACAGGCCCCTCAAACCAGATGGTCTCGACGGCTTCGATTCTGGGGGGCACACTGACCCCTGGCCCCGCCATCTCCCACGCACAGGCTTCGTGGAGATACAAACCGCCGACACGGACCCGTACCGAGGTCCCGCGCTGGGCGCCCGCCGGAAAAATGTACATCGTGGCGGGCACATCGGCGTCTGCCGGGGCCGCCCACAGAATGCTCACACACATTGCCAGGTAGACCGAGCGTTTCATGAATTCCATCTCGTGTACCGAAATCGCGGCTGTGTGGGCAGGGGCTGCTGCACCAGGCCGTCTTGAAACAGCCACCCAGACGGGTTCATAACAATTCGCTGATGACTCGACCGTTATTGGCAATTTTCACGGGCCGTCCTTCAGGGGTATAGAATTCCTCATCGGGGTTGATACCCAGCAGGCGATACATGGTGGCCGAGAGATCTTCGGGGCCGTAAGGCTGGCCATCTGGCTTCTCGGCTCGGGCATCAGACTTGCCGATGACCCGTCCCCCCTGAATACCGCCCCCGGCGACCGCCACAGTGAACGAGGGTCCCCAGTGGTCGCGACCGGCATTCTGGTTGATCCGCGGTGTCCGCCCGAACTCACCGGTGACGACGACCAGCGTCGACTCCAGTCGACCCCGGTCCGACAAATCCGATAACAGGCTGGAAAGCCCACGATCCAGCAGGGGCAGCAGGTCGTTCTTCAAGACCTGAAAATTGTTATCGTGGGTGTCCCAGTTGGTGTGATCAATGGTGACGCATCGCACCCCGGCGTCGACCAACCGTCGGGCCATCAGACACGACTGGCCTAACGAATTCCGACCGTAAGCATCACGCAGGGCATCGGTCTCTTCATGAATATCAAACGCCGCGCGTGCGGCGGATGAGGTCATCAAGTCGAAGGCCTTCTGCTGAAACACCGTGACAGCCTGGGCGCCTTTATTGGCAGCCGTATCACCCGATTTCTGGAAGCGGTCGATTTCCGCTCGCAACTCTTTCCGTGCCGATAAAC